>NZ_MAFX01000057.1:0-64514 GCF_001683555.1 Methanohalophilus sp. DAL1
TCAATATATTCCGGAAGCAAGGCGTTTATCGTTGGATTTACCAAATCCCTTGCAAAAGAACTTGGAAGTTATAATATAAAAGTAAATGCGGTTGCTCCAGGGTCTATTGAAACTGACATGTTAAAGATTTATGATGACGAAATTCTTGAAAATCTTAAATCAAATATTTCGCTTGAAAGATTGGGCAAACCAGAAGATGTGGCAAATGTAATAATCTTTTTATCTTCTGACATGGGAAATTATGTCAGTGGGCAAGTAATTGGTGTTGATGGAAACCAATCGATTTAAAATTATTCGGAGAAAGCATGATATCAAACCGGGATAAAGAAACCTATAATGAAGTTGTAGAGCATTATGGTGGCAATAAGTTATCCTTTGGCCTTAAATTTTTAAAAAATTGGTTTTTAGAAAGATTAGCTAATAGTTGTCCTATTCCTTCATGGAGAGCAAAATAGCATAAAATGAGAGGAGTTAACATAGGCAATAATGTCTATGTAGGATATGATGTTGTATTTGATAGAATTCATCCAGAATTGATCACTGTGGGGGATTATTCCGAAATTGGAGATAAATGCATAATTTCTGCTCATTCAAGGGGCACTTTGACCACCAGGCATGCATATCCACGAAAAATGGAACCTATTGAAATCGGATCAGGTGTATCCATCACTCCAGGCTGTATAATTATTCAAGGTGTAACAATAGGTAATGATTCCATAATAGGTGTAGGGTCTGTAGTTAGCAGAGATATTCCACCAAATAGCCTTGCTATGGGCTATCCTGCAAGAGTTATCAAAAAAATAGGCAAGGAAGAACAAGATAAGGAATCATAATCATGAAAAATATAGTAATTGATTCACCTATTCTTCGTGACAAATATCCTCGCAGCGAGGCACCTGTGAAAATTGGAAAAGGAGTCTGGATGGCACCCGGTTGCATCGTGATACAGGGAGTTGAAATCGGAGATAATTCAGTTATAGGCACAGGTGCTGTAGTAAATAAGGATGTACCTAAGAATAGTGTTGCTGTAGGTGTACCTGCGAAGGTTGTTAAGGAATTAGACATTGAAGGTGACCCTGAATGAGAATTATTGTAGACATTGCCCATCCGGCACACGTTCATTTTTTTAAAAATTTCATATGGGAGATGGAAAAAAGAGGTCACGAAGTGATCATTACAGCAGGAGATAAGGAAGTAACACTAAAATTACTTGATAATTATGGTTTCAAATATCATTTCACCTGTAAGAGAACAACCGGATATAGATTGATGTTTGAAATTGTAAAACGAGATTTTCAGATGCTAAAATTTGTTAAAAAATATAATCCTGATATCGTAATGGGTATTGCAAGTACAATCTCTGCCCATGTTTCAAGAGTCACTAGTGCAAAATCCATTGTGTTTACAGATAATTTTCTGAATTATGATAAAATTTTAACTCATCCATGGGCAGATACTATAATTACTCCCACCTCTTTTACCCATGATTTGGGGAAAAAACAAATCAAAGTTCCTACTTTTAAAGAACTAGCATATTTGCATCCAAATAGATTTGATCCAAATTCAAATATCTATAATCTCATGAATCTTAAAGAAACAGACAGATATGCAATCGTTCGGTTTGTATCATTTAAAGCATTTCATGATACAAATAAATCTGGATTTAATGACAAAGATAAAATTCGGTTGGTAAACGCTATAAAAAAATACGCTAACGTAATTATCAGTTGTGAGGGGGAACTCCCCGAAGAATTAAAACAATATGAGATGAAGTTTCCACCAGAAAGAATTCACGACGCATTATATTTTGCAGATTTGTTAGTGACTGATTCACAAACAATGACAACCGAAGCTGCGGTTTTAGGAACACCAGCAATCCGTTGTAATAATTGGGTAGATTCAGGTAATGAAATGTTAAATTTTATAGAATTAGAGAAAAAATACAACCTTATTCATAATTTTAGTAATTCAGATATAGCAATAAGCAAATGTTGCAACATATTAGGCAATCCTGATTTAAAGAAGGAGTATAGAGAAAGAAATAAAAAAATGTTGTTTGACAAAATTGATTTCACTGAATTTTTAATGTGGTTATCCGAAAATCATTTCAAATATCATGGGAAGGAGATGCAAAATTCGTATATTGATTATCGTAGTGAGTGTCTGGATATCCACAAATTATCAAGGTGCTCTGAATGAAAATAGCAAGCATCTTAGGCGTCCGACCACAGTTTGTGAAGGCATCTGTCGTTTCCCAAAAGTTAAGGCAACATCATGAAGAAATACTCATTCATACCGGACAGCACTATGATTACCAGATGAACAAGATATTTTTCGATCAATTGGGACTGCCTGAGCCTGAATATCATCTAAACATTGGTTCTGGTTCTCATGGTAAGCAGACCGGAGAAATGCTTACCAGGATAGAAGAAGTTCTGCTTAAAGAAAAACCCGATCTTGTTCTCACATACGGTGACACGAATTCCACACTCGCAGGAGCCCTGGCAGCATCAAAATTACATATAAAGACCGCACATGTGGAAGCCGGGCTCAGGAGCTTTGACCGGACAATGCCCGAGGAAATCAACCGGATTTTGGCAGACCACTGTTCTGACATTTTGTTCTGCCCCACCCCTAATGCTGTGGAAAATCTGAAAAAAGAAGGGATCACAAAAAATGTCTATCTTACAGGCGATGTTATGGTTGATTCCCTCATATTCAATAAAGAAATAGCAGAAAAGGAATCTCGCATCCTTGAAGATTTGAACCTTGAATCCGGACAATATCTGGTTGCTACAATTCATCGTGCATCAAATACCGATAACAAAGCCAATCTTACAAATATAGTGAATGCCCTCTCTGAAATCGATGAAAAAGTTGTATTTCCTCTTCACCCGCGTACCGAGAAATTCCTGAAACAATACGGATTATACGATAGACTGAAAGACTCCGTAGTTCTCACCCAGCCTCTGGGTTTCTTTGATTTTATAAAGCTGATGAACAATGCCCGGATGATTCTCACCGATTCCGGCGGAGTTCAGAAGGAAGCCTATGTGTTGAAAGTTCCATGCGTTACGTTAAGAGACAACACGGAATGGGTGGAGACTATTGAGGATGGATGGAATGTTCTGGTTGGTGCAGATAAATTAAAAATTGTAGAAATGGTGAATGGGTTCAAACCATCTTTAGAAATGCATGAAGATAGGTATGGATTGGGGGATGCGAGTGGAAGGATTGTTGAAATAATCAATACAGGTGACCTCTAATGCTCCACAAACCCCTCTTCATCCTCGCCCACCAACTGGGAGACCGCAATTTCTATCCCACCTACAAGCGGCTGCTTGCAAACCAATGGCAGAGTAATTCCCGGCAGAAGGACTCCCAGGAGATGCAGTTGAGGAAGATGGTGGAATTTATAGAAAGTTATTCGAGTGATCAAAATAACATATAAAACTCATAAATGAAAAATATGAACCAGATAGACAATCTAGAATATTGGAATATTTTTACTCGAAAAGAAGAATATTCAGCATCTGAACTTGATAACCATGATAGGTTTCCTTATAAACAAAGTGAGTATCAAAGTATTTTAGACCCAGTTGTTTCAAAGTATTTGATTGAAAAGGGTATGAGTCCTGAATATCCTGACGGGAAGAAATTTGCAGTTTGTTTAACTCACGATATTGATGATATTCTTCCTCCAGCAAAACATACTTTACTTTCATCATTATTTTGCATGAAATTTTTGGATGCAGACCGGTTCAAAAAGCAGGTTCTATGGAAAAAGAAAGGTATGCAAGATTCACCTTACCTTAATTTTAGAGAAATAATGGAATTAGAGCAAAAGTATGATGCCAAATCCTCATTTTATTTTATTACAACTGAAAAAGATCCTGTAAGATTTAGATATAATATTGAAGATATAGAAACCGAATTATCTGAAATTATTGATAATGGATTTGAAGTCGGTTTACATGGAGGTTATTATGCATATAATAGCCTTGAGACGATCATAAAAGAAAAAGAAAGATTAGAAAAGACGTTAGGCAAAAAAGTGATAGGATACAGGAATCACTATCTTAGATTTAAGGTGCCGGATACCTGGGAACTATTGTCAAAAGCAGGATTTAAGTATGACACCACTTTGGGTTATAGTGATAAGCCAGGATTCAGGAATGGAATGTGTCATCCTTTTAAGCCTTACAATTTGAATACAAATGAAGAGTGTAACATATTAGAAATTCCTTTGGTTATAATGGATGGAGCGATGTTTTCTTGTTCAAAAACCTTTGAAACAGCATGGCAATATAGTAAAGATATTATTGACACTGTTGAGAGATATAATGGAGTAATAACTTTATTATGGCACAATAATGTATTTAACTGCCCATTTAGGGATGATTGGAAAAAACTATATGAAAAAATATTGAAATGTTGCTATGAAAAAGATGCATGGATGACAAGTGGTGAAGAGATTTTTGAGTGGTGGAATAATGAAAGTAAAAGTCTTAGTTACTGATGGTCCGAATAAAAACACACTCGCAATACTAAGAGCCCTTGGTAAATCTAACTATAAAATTGATGTTACGAGCAATTATTCTAAGGTCTTTACATTATCTTTTTACTCAAGATATTGCAATAAGGTTCACACATTAAAAAGTAAATCACAAAATATTGATGATTATGCAGAGGAACTCATTGGAATATTAAAGAATGACAATTATGATATGTTAATTCCTGTTGGACTGACAAGTTATTTAGCTGTTACCAAGCATAAAGATAAGTTTAAAAAGTTAACACATCTTCTTGTTCCTGAGTGGAATGTTATGCAAATAGCATCTAATAAAGACAAAACTATGGCATTTGCTAATGAACATGAAATACCCATTCCAGAAACTTGTGTTCTTTATGAGGAATCAGATCTAGAATCAATTAATAAATTTCCTGTTGTAATTAAATCATCAGATGGTGCGGGAAGTTTTGTATATTATTGTAATAATAAAATAGAACTTTATAAGCATTACACGTATCTAAAATCTATTAGTAAAACCAATATTATATCTCAAGAATATGTAACAGGATTTGGTTGCGGATTTTATGGGGTCTATAAGAATGGAAAGTTGATTACACATTTCTTACATAGAAGAATAAAAGAGTTCCCCATCACTGGAGGTGCTAGTGCAGTAGCAGAGTCATATTATGATGAAAAATTATATAACTATGGCAAAAAACTGTGTGATGCTTTGAAATGGAACGGTCCAATTATGGTGGAGTTTAAATATGATATTAAAAATGATGACTATAAATTAATAGAGATAAACCCAAAATTATGGGGTTCGTTGGATTTAACTATCGAAGCAGGAGTGAATATACCTGAAGTAATTATTGATTTAGCACTTCACAATATTGAAAAATCTAATGCAGAATATAAGTACATAAAATACAAATGGCTGTTTCCAGATGAGTTTAAAGTTTTAATTTCCGACATTTCTCTAAATAGTTTGAAAGATTTTTTTTCCACGGATAATAATACAAAAACAAATTATTATTGGAATGATCCTTTGCCTTTTATAATACAAATCATGCGTTCATTGTTGTATGCTCCACTCATCTTTTTTAGCAACAAAAGAAAATTTCCTCATGGCAAAGTTGGAGTTATTAATAATATAAACATAGATAAAGGTGAAAATTTTGAGAGGTGATTTGCACATCCATTCTAAATACTCATATGATTCTTTAATGAAACCTTATCAAATTTTAAAATTGTGTAGGAAATTGGGTTTTGACGTAATCTCAATAACCGACCATGATACGATAAAGGGATCATTAGCTGCAAAAAAATACGAAAAAGAGTTTGGAATTGAAGTTTTAATTGGAGAAGAGAGGAAAACCAATTATGGGGATATTATTGGCTTAAATTTGAATGAGAAACTCAAGGGTCGAAATTGCATGGAAGTTTTAGAAGAAATAAAAGATCAGGGAGGGATTAGTATTTTTCCCCATCCTTACAGAGGGCATAAAAATATTGAAGACATTTCTAAACATATAGATATAATAGAAACTTTCAATTCTCGCAACCATGCTGAAGCCAATAATAGAGCTTTAAATCTTGCTAAAAATTTAAAAAAGCCATGTGTCTCCGGAAGTGATGCTCATATTTATTCAGAGATTGGAAATTCTGTTATGGTCTTTGATGATCTATATGGTAAACACAAAGAGTTCTCATGCACATATTCTTCTAAAAAGCAGAAAGTAGAATCTTATCTTATAAAAGATATAAAACTCAAAAAGATTCATAAAGTTCCATTACATCTTATGAGGTTGTTTTATTGACACACAACAAGAAGATACTGGTTGTTTCACATCACTACTTAACCTTTGTTAAAGATCAGTTTGAATGTATTTCACAATACGTTAGTGAAATTAACGCACTTATAAGGACTAACTATTATTATTTACTAAAAAAAAAGTCTCTTGTGGATTTATCAGATATGCCTATGAATGTGAATGTATTGACAACACCCATACTCTATGCACCTCTAGATTCACAATACAAAAAACTTGGAGACAAACACTTCAGAGCTGTTGAAAAAGCGATCAAAAAGCACAACATCAACTTTGACATAATTCATTCTCACTTTACATGGTCTGCAGGTTATGCAGGTGCAAAACTGAAAGAAAAATACAATGTACCTTTCATAATTACGGCTCATGGATATGATATCTATTCATTACCGTTCAAAGATGAAGAATGGAGATCTAAAATCGAATATGTCCTTAACGCTGCAGATCATATAATCACAGTAAGTAAGAGTAATCTGGAATGTATCAAAAGACTGGATGTAAAAACACCGGTTACTGTTCTTCCAAACGGATATAGACCGGATATGTTTCATCCAGCAGATGCTATCCAGTGCAGGGACAAACTCGGTTTATCCCATGATAAAAAAATAATAGTAACTGTAGGCAATCTGGTTGAGATTAAAGGCCACAAATACCTCATTGAAGCCATGAAGGAAGTGGTGAAAAAACGAAAAGATGTCATCTGCTACATTGTGGGCGGAGGTGCTCTGGAAAATAAGCTGCAAAAACAAATTGATGACAGCAATTTGGCAGATTATGTTAAACTTGCAGGGGCCAAGCCACATTCTGAAATCCCCCTTTGGATGAATGTCTGTGATGTTTTTGTGCTGCCCAGTTTGAATGAAGGAAACCCCACGGTTCTATTTGAATGTCTGGGATGTGGTAAACCATTCGTTGGAACCAAAGTTGGTGGTGTTCCGGAGATTATAACTTCTGATGATTACGGGCTGCTGGTTGAACCATATGACTCGCAGGGTCTGGCGGAGAAGATTGAAATTGCTCTGGATAAAGATTGGGATGAAGGAAATATTATAAATTATGCCAAACAGTACCAATGGGATAATATTGCTGAGCAGATACAGGATATTTATGATAAGGTATGATTGAAAGGAATAATTCGGGCGTGTTTAATGTTTAAGCCGAAATTTGAGAAAAGTATTGATTTTATTCTGGCAACTGCCGGATTGATATTGGGCGTATTTATTATTTTCCTGTATTCCCTGAGTCCTACCATTCATCTTATTGGTATTGGCCTGGCACTTTCTCTGGGCTGTGCATTATATATAATTATTAAAAAATCGATAGATGATGATATCCCAGGTTACAAGGCCAACATCAATGAAAAACGGATATTAGATATTGCGTACCTGTTCCTATTCAGCCTCTCATTGTTAATATGGAACACTTCCATAGACCGGCCTTTCAGTTATTTTCTGATATTCTCACTATGTGCAGGAGTATTGGCTCTCTCAATTTACATGAGTGATAATAAACTGGATTATTACATACAGTATGGAAAAATAATTTTTCTCTCCTTCAACATCAAGTATTCCATCTACATGTTTGCCGGGTACATTCCAGGAGTGGACCCTTATGGTCATGCCAAAATGAATGATTTACTGGCCAAATCAGGAAACATTGAAGTCTTGATGGGAAAAGAGATGTATTTTCCTATTATGCATGTTCAAACAGCAGTAACAGAAGTGATCTCTGCAGTACCTATTAAAGATGCCAGTAATTTTGCCATAATAATTCCCTTTGTAATTGCATCATCCTTCGTATATATGGTCGGAAGAGATTTGTTTGGTGAAAAAATAGGATTGCTTGCGATGCTGCTTGTAAATGTCAGTGATTTCCATATCAGTTGGGGTTCGGCTCCCCAGACCACATCCTACGGAATAATATTGTATTACCTGTTAATGTATGTGTTATTCCAGGTTTTCAAGGATAAATCCAACCCCAAATGGATATCAATGTCCATATTTCTGATTATTGTACTGATTATCACTCATGCAGTCTCTTCGTTTATTTTTGTAATCACCATTTTTGCACTGGTGTTTGGTTCTATGATCTATAGCCACCGGTATGGAAACAACAGAAAGGGCCTCTACGGTGGATTGTTCCTAATATCGGGTGTAGCCCTTCTCCAGCACTGGTTCATTGCATTGTATTCAAAAGGAGGAAGACCTTTCTTTGACCAAATTGTATCAGGCCTGCATTATTACGTAACAGGAGCTGCAGATTTCCTGAATAGGCCGGAAGCAACTTCAGAAGTGGTAAGTTCAACATTGCCTCCTTTCTTCGAACGTTTTGCTGATACGTTTGGTTTATCGCTGTATCTGTTCTTTGCAATAATAGGTTCATTATTTGCTCTTTCATATAAGCACAGAGACCAGATTAGATTTGCCTACATCCTTGTAATGATTGTGCTCTTTGGAATAACCTTTGCATTCCCTGTTTTTGGAATGAGGAATATCATACCAAGCCGCTGGTTTGCTTTTGAGTATTTCTTTGTAAGCATGTTTGCAGCTTTTGCAATCATCCAAATTTCAAGTCTGACAAACCGAGTTGTTCTGAAAAAATTGTTTTTTGTCACTATACTCTGCATGATGGCTTTTTTCATGTCTGCTAGTACTATTCCAAACGGAGATAGTCCTCTGTGGCTGGAGGATTCGACCATATCTACCACCTACAATACCCCAGAGATAAGGGGTGCAGAAACAATGAGTCGATATTCTGATGATCTTTTTAGTGACAGTAGATATGGGTCTTCTGTTTTGGGTGTCTGTTTAAATCTTGACCAATCTCCATTACAAAACAAACAGAGGATGAGTAGCAGAGTTAATGAAATATTATTATGGAGAAATTATATGTTAGACCGCCCCATTAGAACCTTCGCAAAAGTAGAAGGTTATGATCGCAGAATTGTGAAGAAAGAAATACTTGGGCCTGAAGTACTGAAGAATTTAATAAAAGAAAATAAGATATATGAAAATGGCGAAATTAGTGGATTTTTTATAATAAAATAAATTATGGTCTCTATAAAAATCCTCTTATGAATTATAAAAGAACCATTTATATGAATACCTTTTCAAATATATCTGTTTTTATAATTGTTGGGCATTTGATTAATTGTTGATTTCAATTTATCTTTAATTGGAACAAATCCATCGATAATGGACAGAATAACAATTAGTTTTTCTCTAATAGACGAATTTGAATTACTTATAGCTCGTTTATAAAAATCATATCCTCTTTGAATTTTTTTTTCTTTAAAATATGCTCTAGAAACTTCTAAAAAATGGCATTTATATATTTCATGCTGTATGTTTGTAGGATATGTTATTATATCTTGTTCAAAACAAGACAAATACTTGTATTTTAGTTCTTCTAAAGTTTTTGCTTTTGGACGGTTGTTACTGTCATCTTTGTGTATTATTGTCAACTTCTTATCAACTGCCCCCATTTTGTATTTTCGAAAAAATCGAATTAATAATTCCCAATCCTGATGTCTTTTAAATGTTTCATTGAAACCATTTAATTCATCGAGTACTTTTTTTTTGAATAATAAAGTGGACCCCGAACCAATTCCCGCTTTCATCATCAATAATTCTTCTTTAAAATTACCTTCAGTCAAATGTCCACTTTCCATAACAATCTTGTTTTTGTTTTTGCAAATATACCCCGTATAAACGCCGCCCCATCTATCATCTAATTTCGATATTTTACTAATTTGTAATTCAATTTTGTTAGGTGCAAATTCATCATCATCATCCAGAAAAGCTATATAATCTCCATTCGCATTTTTTATACCAGTATTTCTTGCCGCAGCCCCATTTTTATTTGTCTTATGCTTCAAATATTTAATATTATAATTTGCAATATACGGTTGCATAAACTTTTTTGTTTCTTCTCTATATTCACTATATTCGTCATTGTCATCTACTATTATAATTTCAATATTTTTATATGTTTGATTTAACACACTCTCTATAGCTCTACCTAAAGTAGTAGTTCTTTTATAACTAGGAATTATTACACTAACTAAAGGTTTTTTTGTCAAAATTGCTACCTCTATATATTATAAGATTTTAATTGAACTTGCATTATTTATAGTCTTTCGATTAAGCCATATAAGATTAAGTTGAAGATAATCATTAAAATGAGTTACTATTAATTCTCTTATTTGGACAATGGTTGTATGACATGTCCTAATAATATAAACTATAGTTTGCCTTACACTGTAAAAGACTTGATAAATATAGAATATGTTGATACATGATTTAATCGCACATCTAATGAATTGATGACATCTATTTTGTGCAATTGTAGAGTTTGAAAGCAACTCCACAAAATGCCAGTGAAAGAATCTGCGAGTTATTGCACACGCAATGACCCCGGTTAATCCGGAAAACAGGCCGGCCCAATTATAGAAATAGAAAGGTCACGACCTCCAACGCTTCCCTACCCCAAGCCTCTCGATCACCCTCTCAGCAACCTTATCGACCTGAACATCTTTCCTACGTCTCTCATACTCCGCCACAATATGATCAACCGCCGCACTTTTATTGCATTTCCGCTCCTCCATGACCCTGTGGATAATTTACCGTACGCGGACTCATGGTTGTATGTAGTATCGGCCTCATGGTCAATCCTCGTCGGCGTCTTCACATAACTTATTCAGTTCTCTGGACAGTGCATTGGCCTTCTCCAGAATCTTCGGGGAATTTGCAATCTTTTCAAGATTTACCTGCATATGGGAATTGTGCTGGGCCATATTAACCTCCACCCCTCTTTTACCAAACTCTGCAGGACAGCTGCGCTCCAGCCACCAGGCAGCCGCCCGCCACGAATCAGGAGGGCGACCTTTAGGTACTGCTGTGATATATAGTGCAGAGATTGAAAACCGAACTGTATATGTCCTGTCCGAACAGGCGGCATCTGTATTATGTGGAAGTATCTGTGAGATAATGGGAAATAGATTTTCTATAAAATGATTTGAAAGAGATGCAGTTCTTATTGAGATTACTCAAACACTCACTCATCTTGATGCATTTTTAGATAATTAATGTGGAAGATAGAATATGAGTATAGTTAATCGATCTTTAGAATGGAAATTTAACAAAATATCCAGTAGAGACTATCGGAAAAGTCTACCAACATGGAAAAATTACAATAGTTTCAGAGTAAAGTAGTCATGAATAAAAGTAAAACCATAAGCAATAACATGATTTAAGAAAATGCTGATGGCGTCGTTTTAACAATTAAATTATAATTGGTTAGTTTATCATACAATGTGGAATTTCCGACAATCTTTAAAGCAAAAAAGTTAAAACAATTCTACGTTTTTTTACTTCTTTCACACGTAATCAACTGAATACAGTAGAAACATATAGCCTGTTATGTTACTCTTGACAAAACATAAAATCTATGGTATGGCATTTCTACAACATTATAACAATTAATAATACTAAAGTGTTTTTTAATTGCTCTTTCTACTTTTTCTACCTCAAAACCACGTTTGTTTATTTCCCAGTAATGTTCTCCATCAAAATCGTGTTCTTTTTTAATTGGGTGAGGGAAAAATATGTGTTTAGTTTGCAATAAGGGCAACTTAAAGTACAAACACTTTGTTCTTGAGTCAGGTAAAGAAATAACAACATTCTTACTTGACACCTGTTTAATTTGATCCAAGCAATGTTCAAAATGTTCAAATGGAATGTGTTCTAAAACCTCACTACATAAAACAACATCAAAAGAATGTTCATCGAACATAGATGTTAATCTCTTAACGTCACATACATAATCAGGATTAAGTGATTTGTCAAAATCGACAGTTGTCACGTTGATATTCCTTGCCTTCAAATAGTTTGATACTGTACCATTCCCTTTTCCTATTTCTAATACGTTATTAGGGTTGAGGTTTAGAACTTCATTTATTTGATACCAATATGACAACCATCGTTTTTTATTATCATATCCATTAAAATAATGTTCCTTTTTTACTTGAATATTCATTTAACTTTCACTCTCCAATATTGATATAATTTTATTTGCATATTAAACAATGTCTACCATATAAATGCAAGTAATCATATAATAAGGTAGAGAAAGGCTGGAACATACTGATGGAAGCGGAGTATTGCAAATATTCAAGTCAACTTCACATAAGCAGATATTTTCGGAGACATTAATGCCATTGCAAGGTTCTGTGAAATATTGGATCTCAAATCTAAACCCATCGGTATCGATATCCTTATTTAGACCCTCTCCTTTTAAAAGGCAGCCTGAAAATAGTTTGCTATAATTGGCGATATAATGCCTTCCAAAAATACCAATGAGAAAAGATTTGCATCAGATGTCCTGACCCTTGTGGGCGGTACTGGAATTGCCCAGATTGTGGCTATTGCGGTTTCACCTATACTTAGTCGTATTTATTCTCCTTCTGATTTTGGTATTCTTGCACTATTTGTATCTTTGAGCGGGATACTGGGGTCAATTGCATGTCTCAGATATGAAATGAGTATCATGCTGCCTGATTCAAAAGAAGAGGCAGATACCCAGTTGATATTGAGCATTATAGTGGCACTTCTTTTCTCAACCATAACGGCAATTATATTCCTTCTATTCAAAAATCCCATTCTGCAATTATTCAATGCACAGGAACTGGGAAACTATGTATATCTCATCCCTCTGTTCATTTTTCTGCAGGGCATGTTTCTGTCCTTGAATTTCTGGAATTCCCGCAATAAGAAATTTAAAAATATGGCCCATGCAAGGATATCTGCATCCCTCTCAAAGGCAGGCACACAGGTAGGGGCAGGCGGAATCGGTTACGTAAGTGGCATTTCCCTGATTATCGGATCCCTGGTAGGCAAAATTTTTTCCGTTATAACCCTTGTCCATTCGGCTTTCAAAAAAGGAGTATATG
This sequence comes from Methanohalophilus sp. DAL1, assembly GCF_001683555.1. Classification (NCBI taxonomy): domain Archaea; kingdom Methanobacteriati; phylum Methanobacteriota; class Methanomicrobia; order Methanosarcinales; family Methanosarcinaceae; genus Methanohalophilus; species Methanohalophilus sp. DAL1. The sequence goes on from NZ_MAFX01000057.1 coordinate 13,295, forward strand.
TCAGGCAGGTGAATTTTAGAAGTATTGGTGCCGGAATCAGGCGATATAAAAAATTCCCACTCATAGACACCTGGTCAACCCTGCTTAATTCCCTGTCCTGGCAATTGCCCGTCCTGTTGCTTTCAGCCTTTTTCAATTCTGCTATTGTAGGTTTTTATTCACTTGGATTTCGCTTGCTGCAGATGCCCATGAGTTTCATTGGCAGTTCCATCTCCCAGGTATTTTACCAGAGAGCCACGGAATCTAAAAATGAAGGTACTCTGAATGTACTTGTCGAAAACGTATTCAGAATATTGGTATTAATCGGACTGTTTCCAATTCTCATTCTTACTCTTTCAGGAGATGCAATATTCGGTGTAATTCTGGGTATGGAATGGGTGGAAGCGGGAATCTATGTTCAGATTCTGAGTATCTGGGGATTCATATGGTTTATCTCATCTCCCTTAAGCACCCTTTATGTGGTTTTTGAAAAACAGGAATTCGGATTAAAGTTCAATACCTTCAACTTAATAACAAGAGCACTCTCCCTTCTGATAGGTGGATATTTAGGGGATGTATATGTGGCTTTAGGATTATTTGCAATATCCGGGATTTTTATGTATGGATACCTTTGCCTGAAGATGCTGCATTATGCGGATGTCAAGAACTCCACTGCCGCCAAAATAATATTCTCCAGTTTTAAGTTGTTCGTCCCGGCTGCACTTTTACTTGTTGTACTAAGGTTATTTAGTGATAATCTTTATTTGATTACAGGAGTGGCGGCATCTCTTTGTATTACCTATTACCTGTACATTTTGAAAACAGATTCACAACTGCAATCCTTACTGGAAATATTGCCAATGGTACCGGATTCAATGAAAAAGAAAAAATAATACTTAATAAAAATAGGTTTGTGGCCCGGATGTAATGGCCACATTTTGATACAGTGGTATCACAAATTTAATCAGATCATCTCATGCCCGTTCTTATCTCCCCTACCAATCCCCTTATACACAAACCCTGCATCAATAAAAGCATCCGGCTCCACCACATTCCTGCCATCCACAATAACAGGATGAGTCTGTCCGGACAACTCCTGCAACCTCTGGGGCTTAAGAGAATAATACTGCCTGTGCCCTGCAAAGACCACCACTGCATCCACACCGTCCAGCACTTCCTCCATATCCTGGGAGATCTCCACGTCCGGATACTGCAGCACATGCGGATCGTGTACTTTGACCTCTGCGCCTGCATCGATCAATAGGTCGCGGTAGGGCTCAGCCGGAGTGTTCCTGGCATCATCCGAATCATTGAGGAATGCCCAGCCCAGGATCGCCACTTTGGCATCTGCGATATCTTTATTGATACGCTCCAGGGCCTCCACAGTCAGATTGTACATATGCTCTGGCATGAAATCATTGATATGGCGGGCTGTGACGTAGAGAGACGGTTCTTCAGGGAAATCCAAGTCTGCCTGTTTGGCTATCTGCAGGCCGCGTTCCAGATGATAGGTATCCTTGGTCAGGCAGTGGCCGCCCACACCGGCTCCCGGGTACAGGATGGCCCGGGTGATGCCTTCGCCTTTGAGACTCGCCACCCCTTCCCGGACATCATAAACATTGATTCCCATGGCTTCACAGTACAGGGCCAGCTGGTTGACTGCGGCGATCTGCAGGTCCCGGAACGTATTCTCGGACGTCTTGGTGACCTCGGCTGCAGTGGCGGACATCGGGATAACACGACCCTTTGTGAGCACCGGCTCGTACAGGTCCACAGCCCTCCGGGTACTGACATCATCGATGCCGCCCACGATACGATCATGCTCCTGAATATTCTGCAACAGACGGCCCACCATGACACGCTCCGGTGCATGGGCCAGGGCGAAATTCTCACCCGCCTTCAGGCCGGATTCCTCTTCCAGAATTTCTCTGGCCATCCCTGTAGTGGTTCCGGGAGTGATGGTGGATTCAAGTACCACCAGCATACCGGGTTGCAGATACTGGCCTACATGGCGAATCCCGGCCTCAAGTGCCGAGAAATCCGGCAGCAGATCCTTCGGGTCCTTGAACGGGGTCTGTATGGCCAGGGTTACAGCATCCATCTCAGTGATCCGGGAAAAATCGGGAGTGCATTCGAATTTATCTTTTTCAACTACCTTCTCCAATAAATCCTCCAGGCCCGGTTCCTCACCTTTCAGCGGGCTTTCCCCGCGGTTGAGCATATCGATCTTGTAACCGGAAGTGGCAGAATTGCGCTGGAAGCCCAGCACTTTATCGAACTTCGGGGAATCGGCAAACAGGGCTGCTGCGGGAATACCCACGTAACCCATCCCGATAACTCCTATTTTTTTGATCGGCCCACGTTCTTCAAGTAATGATTGTAATTTGTCGGTCATGATGAATCTCCATTAAAATTTCAGTATTCGATCTGCACCAATTTCTCCTCAGTATAAGAACGGATGGCACCCAGGCACACTTCCAGCGCATGCCTGCCTTCCTCTCCGCAGGGATGAGCAGGTTCTCCGTTTGCCACGCAATGAATGAAATGACTCAATTCGTTTTTCAGGGGTTCGGCCTTTTCCACTTTCGCATACCTAATCCAGCCTTTATCATGGATCTCCACGGTCTGGTCGATATAATCCAGATAGGCCACACCTTCCAGTCCCACCACGGTCAATTTACGTACCTTGTGGGGAGTCAGCCAGTTGACCTCCACCAGCCCTGTCAGATCATGATCCAGGCGCAAATGTACACTGGCATGGTCCTCGAAAGGATGGATATTTGCCCCTGCCACCGCATGCACCTGATTGACATTCCTATCATAAAGATGGCAAATTATATCGATATCATGCACCCCGATATCCAGGATAACACCCACATCCCTGATACGCGGATTATAGGGACCCACTCTGCGTGTGGATATTGATACGATCTTGCCCAGGATACCCGATTCAATTATTTCCTTCAGCCGCATTACTGCCGGATTGAATCGCTCGATATGACCCACCATGAGATTCTTATTTACTTCCTTTGCCTTTGCGATCATGGCATTGGCATTCTCAATGGTATCCGCAATGGGTTTTTCCACAAGCACATCCAGCCCCGCTTCCAGTGCCTCAAATACCACCTGACGGTGTAACTTGGTGGGCACAACGATACTCACGGCATCCAGATCCTGAGCAAATAATTCCTTATAATCGGTAAATCCTGCAGTATTATACTGTTTTGCAAGAGAATTCACTCGTTGCTCATCCACATCCGCAATCCCGGCAAGTTCCACACCCTCCATCTCATGGTAGATACGCACATGGTTCTGCCCCATGGCACCTGTACCCACAACACCTACTCGTAACATCGAATCATTCCCAGTTTCTAATAGTTGTAATTATGTGTTCAATATCTGCCTTTTCCACTGCCGGATGCACCGGCAGGGACAGTACTTCTTCAGCAGCCTTTTCAGTTTCCGGCAGATTATCCGTATAACTTAAGTTCCTGTACAGGGGCTGCTGATGAATGGGGATTGGATAGTAGATACCGCAACCCACGCCATTATCCTTCAGGTAGTCTGCCAGAGTGTCCCGATTCTCCGTCCTGACAGTATACTGATGATAGACATGTTCACACCCTTGCCTTACAACAGGGGTAGTGATATAGTCGAGATCTTGCAAACCATCTGTAAGCACAGACGCATTCTTTTGACGGGCGGAATTGAATTCATCAATTCTGTCAAGTTGAACCAGGCCGATGGCTGCGGCAATATCGGTCATCCGGTAATTATACCCCAAAAGTTCATGCATATAACGCTGTTTTGAGCCATGCGCCCTGATCATTCGTGCCTTCTCTGCCACCTGCACGTCATCGGTGGTGATCATACCACCTTCACTGGTAGTCATATTCTTGGTGGGATAGAAACTGAAAGCCCCTGTACCAAAAGAACCTACCCTTTTCCCATTAAAACCAGCCCCATGTGCCTGGCATGCGTCCTCGATAACTGCAAGATCATGATCTTCTGCAATTTCCATAATTGCCTGCATGTCAGCAGATTGCCCATACAGATGAACCGGCATGATGGCTTTTGTTTTAGGAGTGATCTTTTCCAGGATCGAATCAGGGTCTATATTGAACGTATCCGGCCGGATATCCGCAAAAACAGGTGTTGCACCTGTGGCAAGGATGGAGTTACCGGTTGCAATGAAAGAAAAAGAAGATGTTATCACCTCATCCCCCTGACCAATACCATTAGCCAATAAGGATACATGCAGGGCGGCAGTCCCTGAATTCACAGCAATGGCATGCTCCACCCCTGTATATCTGGCAAACGCCTCTTCAAATTCCACTACTTTGGGGCCTTGCGCGATCATTCCGGACCGTAATACAGAAGAGACAGCGTCAACTTCTGCCTCTCCAATCAGGGGTTTTGCTATGGGGATCATTAGAATATCATGCCTTCATGAGTGAGTTTACAGGTACTGTTGTATTAGACAATTCAAATATTATTTAAAGTTTTCAAATCATCGGACAAATCTGTAATTGTAGCCGGTGCACCCATGGCAAGTTTCCAGGGAGGAACGTCCTTTGTGACAAGCGCACCCCCTGCGACCATTGCCCCTTCTCCAACTTCCACTGCCGGCATCAGGGTGGCATTGGCACCTATGGATGCTCCTTTTCGCAGCACAGGACCCTTATTCTCAAATTGTTTGCGTATGGGATACTTATCATTGGCAAGCACTGCACATGGCCCGATAAAGACATTATCCTCGATCACAACATCCGTGGGAATGTAAACATTACCCTGGATACTCACATTATTACCTATCGTTACATTGCCATCGATAATAACATTGGTACCAATCAGCACATTATCCCCGATAGTGGTATTTTCCCGGATTATCACGTTATGACCCGTCTTGAATTTACTACCCGTGGAAACATTGCTGAAGATGGTGGTTCCCGGTCTGATTATGGATTCAGGACCAATACTGCAGCCTGTAAAATCAGCATCCTCTATTCGGCGGTCATTGTCCAGGATTTCCATCAGGATGCTGTGTTCGGGATAGCCGAGAATAGTGTTTTCAAGAACGATGGAATTTTCACCAATCGTGGAAGAACCATATATTTTGGAAGATGAAAGAATTATATTATTACATGAAACCATATTATATATCTACAAAATAGAGATTTATTAATTTACCTACCATACACATCATCAAATCTGACAATATCATCCTCTGCCACATATTCCCCCAGCTGCACCTCAATGATTTCCAGTGGAATCCTGCTCGGGTTACCCAACCTGTGCCTCTCCCCTGCACGGATAAAGGTACTTTCCCCGGGTCTGACAAAATAATCGTCGCCATTGACGTGAACCTCTGCCATACCTGTTACAACCACCCAGTGTTCACTCCTGTGGTAATGCAACTGGAGACTGAGTTTCTGCTCTGGCATAACCATTATTTTTTTGATCACGTGGTTATCGGAAGATTCGAGGACTGTATAGGAACCCCAGGGGCGATACACCGTCTGTCCGATTTTGGCACGTGGATCATCTTTTTCTTTAAGCTGATTCACAATCTGCTTGACCTTCTGGCTGCTCTCTTTAGGGCTTATCAGCAAAGCATCCGGAGTATCCACGACTACCATATCATTTACATCGATAAGGGAGACAAGTTTGCCTGTTCTGGAATGTACCAGATTCTTCTGTGAATCCAGAGGCAGAAGTTCGCAGTCATACACCACATTGTCATCAGAATCTTTATCCAGTTCATCGTAAAGCGCAGCAAAATTACCCAGGTCACTCCATTTGTATTGCAGGGGGACTACGGCCACTTTCTGCGATTTTTCCATGGTACCGTAATCCACAGATATGGAAGGAATCTCTGTATAAACCTGGTTTATATCCTCGTTTTGTTCAAATGACTCATAGATTTCAGGTGTAGCCATTGCCAGTTCACTGAAGAAGGTTTCCGTATTGAACAGGAACATCCCGCTGTTCCATAGACAGCCTTCCTCAATGTATTTGCAAGCCGTTTCTTCATCGGGTTTCTCCCTGAATTCGGAAACTCTCATGCCGATACTGAGACTTTCAGCGGGTTTAATGTACCCATAACCGGTATTCGGGGATGTGGGTTGAATACCAAAAGTTAGAAGATAGCCATCATCTGCCAGGGATTCGGCATCTGAGATCGTTTGCATGGCCCCGGAATCCAGTACATGATCAGAAGAGAAAATGCCTACATTGGACGGCCCGAACAGGTTTCGAATCTCTTTCATCCCGAAACAGATTGCAGGTAAGGTGTTTTTGCCTTCAGGCTCGATGAGTACATTCTCTCTGGGAAAATCGTAACCCAATTCCTGTATCTGGCCGATGACATAGAATTTCTGTTCCGCATTGGTAACCACGAATATTTCCGATACATCAGATACTTCACAGCAGCGCAGGAAAGTTTGCTGGAAGAGAGAATGTTCCCCGATTTTCAGGAACTGTTTCGGATAATGCTCTCTGCTGAGCGGCCATAGACGGGTGCCGCAGCCTCCTGCAAGAATGATGGACTTCATGTTGTTTCACCAAAATTATTGAGTGGGAATTAGGGAAATAGTTCCCTATATTTTGTTATATAATAAGAATCATTTGCAAATGTTATACACATAAATATTGGAATTATGTATCGGAACTAAGCATTCAAAGTAATTCTCGCACAGTTTGCCTGACACTTTTCCCAGAATCTATTTCGGGCTTCCAGCCCAGATTCTTAAGTTTCTCCACAGCAAGGCGCATTTTCGGTACATCGCCTTTCCAGCCGCGGGAGCCTCCGGTATAATTGAATGTAACATCTGCCAGGCCCATTTCTTTTACCACGGCCTCACCTATCTCAGTGGCACTGATGGTATCCTCTGAACCAATATTGAAGATGTTCACGTTTTCAGAATCTACACCTTTTGCATATTCCACCACGAAAAGAATGGCTTCTACACATTGCCTAACATGGAGATAGGATTTGGATTGTTTACCGTCTCCAAGGATCTCCAGTATTTCTGGATTGTCTTTTAGTTTTCTGATAAAATCAAAGATTATACCGTGATTACTACGGCTTCCAATGATATTGGCAAAACGAAATAGCCAGCAGTTCATATCAAACGTATGGCAGTATGATGTGATCAGCGCCTCACTTGCAAGTTTGGATGCTCCGTAAAGGGAAATTGGGACAAGTGGCCCATAATCTTCGGGCGTGGGAATAACTTTTGCCTCCCCGTACACCGTGGATGTAGAGGTGAAAGCAATATTCTCTACATTATTCTTACGCATGGCCTCCAGCAGATTATAGGTAGTAAGAATGTTCTGGTCGAAGTGTACCTTTGTATTTTCCGCACCCAGCCGGACATCGGGGTTGGCAGCCACATGATATATCAGATCAATTTCACTGCAGGCTTCATTGATAGCGGGTTCGTCAAGCAGGTCTGCTTCCAGAAATGTGAAATTTGGTTTGTCGAGATGGGGTCCTATGTATTCCTTGTTACCTGAACTTAAATTGTCAATCACTGTGACTTCATAGCCTTCAGAGACTAGACTGTCTACCAGATGGCTGCCGATAAAACCTGCACCGCCTGTTATCAGTATCTTTTGTATCTGTTTCTCCGCCACTATTTGAGCCTCACAACAATGATGAATGCTGCTTATAATATTTTTTTATAGTATAAGATGTATTCGGAAGAGGTGTTATTGGACATAAAACGTTTGAATTAAAATATGCATCCTTAGTATATTATAATGCTTTTGTGGACTGCGGAGAAAAAATAGTGTTTCCGGTACATCCCAGGACGGCCAAATACATGAAGCAGTACGGCCTGTGGGAAAAAGCCAGTGCAAATCTGGTGCTCACAGAACCCGTGGGCTATCTGGACATGCTCAAACTCACGGGTAATGCAAAGAAGGTGCTGACCGACTCCGGAGGGTTGCAGAAGGAGGCCTGCATGCTGGGTGTGCCCTGCATTACCCTGCGGGAGAATACCGAGTGGGTGGAGACCGTGGAAGCCGGCTGGAATGTGCTGGTGGGAGCGGAGTATGGGGAGATTTTCAAGCAGATCAGGGAATTTGAAGGCGCTGCTGTGAAGACGGATGCATTTGGGTGTGGAGATGCTTGTGAGAAGATTGTTAAAATTATCCCGATTATCCAATTATTTTCTATGGGAAGGAGAGATGATACTTGACATCAACAACAACGAATGAATGTCTTCTTAAATATCAAAAATTCATTGAAACCACGGAGTTCAACCCGAAGATCATACGATGTCTCTTTGTGAACGCCTATAATCAGTTCCTCGCAGGAACCATATTGGCTGAGAAGGGGCTGAACACCCCGTCATTTAACTGTCTGAGGATGGGACTGGAAAGCGAGTGGATTGGAATTATCCTCACAAGAAACCGTGAGATGGGGCTCTTCTGGGCTTTTGGTGTAGGAAACGATGCCACACAAAAACAACTGATCCAGCTGGAACGACCATTCGAGATCAGAAAGAACCTCGGGAATACGGAGAGAATCACCATCAAAGACCGAAACGAGATCTATGCGGCTCTCTCTGATAAAAGCCATACAAAGATGGGGAGTGTGACACGGTTTCTGATCCCACGAGATGCCCATCCCTCTGATGGATATGTAGACTGTATCCCGCCTGGTGGTATGCGGGAAGAAAAGGCTGTTGAGAATATCCTTCAGGGAGTCCGGGTGGTACTCTCGTTCGCTCTGGCGGAGATTGAGGACAGTCTCGGGTGTCACCTTCTGGAGAACAGGTGGACATGGAACCGTAATGAATTGAGATATATCTCTGGCGGGGGATATGCAGATTCCCATGGGGAATTTGAACCCCATATTACATCAAAAGGGCATCCTGGTAGAGACTCGATGCAGCTCATGTCCCTCCTGAGTGCAATCCGCCATGGAAAAATCTGATTTCGGACAAATTGCAATAAAAACCAATTTATTTATAGCCTAACGACATATTTGAGTATACCAAAGCAATGAGGAAATTACATGTCAAACACAAGCAAACTACCAACTGTTCATTCTATCTTTGATGGACAAATCGGTGCACCAACATGTAAAGACTTCGCGGATTTGCCACGGGATGAACAATCTAAACGCCTTGAAGAAATGGCACGGAAGGCAACAACCCGTGCAGCAAAGGATGCTCTCGAAAATGGCAGGTCTATTACATTCCAACAGGGTAATGCTATTGTCAGGAAACATCCGGATGGTAGGATTGAAGTACTAAAAACACTTGAAAATGCATTTGTAACCCCAAAAAAACGTGTTTATAAGATATGAAACGGATTCGAATAATCGCGGGTCCAAATGGATCAGGCAAATCTACCCTGGTCAAACAATTTACTGAAGGTAAGCCCTGGTTACTAAATAAACAATTGCATGTTGATCCTGACAAACTTAATATCACAGACACTATTGATTTTGGAAAATTTGGGATACAAACAAATATATCCGAATTCAAAGACCATCTTTTAAAATCAACCCTATTCCCAAAAAGTAATATTGATATTGAAGATATCAAATTTGGAAACAATTGTCTTATCAATGATCTAAACAATCCATATGTTGGTTCACTGGTAGCAGATTTCATTAGAGATCAGCTAGTTGAGTCAGATATCAATTTATTTTCATTTGAAACAGTATTTTCACATGAATCTAAACTTGAATTCATGGAACGAGCTAAGCAAAAAGGTTGGAGCCTATACCTTTATTTTGTAAGTACATCAGATATTACAATTAATCAAGATCGAGTGAAAGAACGTGCTGAGAAAGGAGAGCATAGTGTTCCTGATCAAAAAATAATAGATCGATATATAAAATCAAATAACTTTTTATATGACGCATCAAAGCTATGCAGAAGAGCATATGTATTCGACAATTCAACTGAAGGTTCAGCTGTCTTAATTGCAGAAAAAGATGTTGATGGAACAATTTTGATAAAAACTGAAAATCAGTTACCACGCTGGGTTGTTACATATCTTTTTTCGAAACTTGAATCTTAATTTATCCTGTTTCATAAAATTGATACTGATGATATGAAAATATCATTTTGAATTATTTTTTGGTCAGCGATGTGAATTATCGGTCAAATCGAATTTTCGGACAAAATAGTAGTTCAGCCCTGATCTTCACCAGGATGCACTGTTCGGGATAGCCGTAGGTTGTGTTTTCAAGAATAATGGAACCAGAACCTACATCTGAAGAGTCGTATATTTTGGAGGAGAGATGGATTGTTCTTTTTGTAGTCGTTGTTTGCCCAGGTCTTGTTAAACAAAACCCTGATATAATATATTAATTGTGCAAATAGAATACAGATGTCTAATGCTCTTGTCTGACATAACTCCATAACTAAACAGGCTGTCCGACAAAACTCATACCCTCGTCCCTCCCCTATCCGCAAGTTTCTCAATAACCCTCTCCGCAACCTCATCGATCCGACCTTTCCGTTTACGTCTCTCATACTCTCCAACAATATGATCAACTGCCGCACTTTTCTTGCACTTCCTCTCCTTCATCACCCTGTGGATTACCGAAAGAGTATTTTTATCCACGGTTGTATGGATAATTGCCCTCAGAAAGCCACCTCCTGCAAGAAGATCAGTCCTTGTCCTCCTCGTATAGTTCATTCAGTTCTCTGGACAACTCGTTGGCCTTCTCCAGCACCTCCGGTGAATTGGCGATTTTGGCAAGATTTACCTGCGTGCGGGAAACGTTCTGGTTCACATTGACCTCCACACCCTTTTCACTAAGTTCCGGACAACTGCGCTCCAGCCACCAGGCAGCCGCCCGCCAGTTTTTAGCCGCGGCCCTTTAGATAATGGCAACATTGCGCGCTATGGCCTCGGCGCGGGCCTTTTTAACCTCGAAATAAAAATAAAATTTGATTTGTGGCTCAGATATGATAGCCACAATTTGAGGTGTTGATAACACTAAATTAATCAAAATATTTCATGCCCGTTCTTATCTCCTCTGCCAATCCCCTTATACACAAACCCTGCATCAATGAAAGCATCCGGCTCCCCCACATTCCTGCCATCCACGATAACAGGATGTGTCTGTCCGGACAACTCCTGCAACTGCCCGGGATACAGAGAATAATACGGCCTGTGGCCTGCAAAGATCACGCTATGTCCACACACATTACGAAAGGATACTCCTGCTCTAAAAGTTGAATATATACATACAGTACTTAGCTAATTTTGAGCACCTGAACTTAACAACACCTCCCGATAGCTTTATATGTGGCGAGAACGCCGCCATATGTCATTTCCACCATCCAATTCAAGGACATGTGAGAAGGTTGAATTAAGACCAAAACAGTGTATTGATGCTGCTCTTAAACCACTTTTAAAGAATATCGATCTCAGGATAAACGGTTCACTTACCTCTAAAGATCTATTTTACACTGCCATGTGTATGGCAGTGGATAAGAGTTCGGTTCATTCGCATCAAAACACTATCAAGAGATTCCATGTGAAACATCTTTGAGATATCATCTCAGGAAACTAAGTCTTGAAGAACTTATCCTGACAAATCAAAGCATTCTTCTTCACAGTTCTGTCGGTACTCTGAAACCAGAAAAAAAGTATGAGTTTGCTATCGATTTTACAAATGATCCATATTATGGAAAAGTTGATTCATTCAATCAAGACTACGTTATACGTAGTCAGGCCAAGAAATCAACAAACTCTTTTTATTCATATGTATCACTGTCCATTATAAACAAGAACGAGAGATTTACTCTTGCAGTTCTTCCTGTTGAAAGGAATAAAACAAAATGAGCGTAAAAGAAGAAATCCATTCCCAGATTGTTGGAGCACTGGCAGATGCATCATTCCCTATAAACTCACCTGAAGAGCTTCTTGCAGCAATGCCTGCTGGTGCAGACACTAAATGTAAAGCAGGAGATGTCGAGATTACCGCAGGAGAAGCAGGTCGCTGACACCCTCGTTGAAAGGGCTGGGTTGTAATAACCACACCCTTTTGCACACAACACTTAAGATGTTTACAAACTGATTGTCAATAGGAGGGAATAATAATGAAAATTCTTGGTGTATCAGGTTCCCCTATCAAAGACAGTAATGCGGATCGTGCTCTAAAAGCAGCCCTTGAAGCAACAGGCATGGAATACGAATTTGTCAAGCTTATTGATTATACTGTTGCTCCCTGTAAGGCTTGCCTGGGCTGTGTAAAAACGAATGTCTGTGTAATTAAAGACGACGGCATTGCTTTGGCAGAAAAAGCTAAAGAAGCAGATGCTCTTATTATTGCAGGTTTTACACCATATTCCACCCTTGATTCGCGCACAAAAGCATTTATTGAACGACTGTATCCACTCCGCCATCAATATGGATTCATGCAAGGAAAACCCGGGGGAGCAATAATCACATCTGCAATCCCGAAGGATTTTGAGATGATGCCACCCGCCTCTGATAACGGTATCAATGCAATTACATATTACATGATGGAAGAAGGGATGGAGGCTGTAGGCTCTGTTAGGATCCTTGGCAATAATCCATGTGTTCGATGCAGATTTGGAGACGAATGTGACATGAGCGGTATCAAGATGATGTTTGGTCCAGATGCAACAAAAGAGTCTGTAGGAATAAACAAATTTGAGGACCAACCTGAAGCTGTCAATGCCGCAAAAGAACTGGGCAAGAATATTGCAGAATACCTGAAGTCAAAAGAATAAACCAGAAATGCTTACAGTATATTTTTTAAACGCTGTGTACAATGTTTTACTGTGGTATTTTTGAATAGTATCATAAATAGTTCTTGTCAAAAGGAGATAAAAATGACAGAAAACAATATTACAGAAGATTTGAGAAACATGGCCTCTGAGTTAGGTGTAGATTTTATCAGTATAACCAATAAATCCTGCTTTGAAGATTCAGATTATACTGGAAACAAACCCCAGGATGTAATGGAAAATTTACAATCAGTAATAATCCTGGGGGTTTCTGTACCACGAGGAGCATTTGAAACGTTACCAGAGGGCAGAGGCGAATATACAAATACACTTATGGCAGCTACAACTACATTGAGAGTCATTGCATTCAAGTTAGCCAAACTTATTGAAAAAGAAGGTTATATGGCAACGATTGCTCCAAGTGAAGGAAGTGAGTACGGTTACTGGTATGCCAATCGTGAGACACTTAAAGCAGATTTATCTTTCAAATATGCTGCTTATCGTGCAGGCGTGGGGAACTTTGGTATGAATCATCTTCTGATAACAAAGGACTTTGGATCTAAAGTACGTATGGCTGCTATACTGACGGATGCACCATTGGATACAGAAGAAAAAACCGATTTGCCATTTATAAATGATGCATGCAGTGAATGCATGAAGTGTATCGAAGTGTGTCCGGTTGATGCTCTTACATCAGAAGGGGTCATTCATAGAGAAAAATGCGCTGAGTATATGTTTAATGTTCTTGGCGGACTTCGATGCGGACTATGCATTAAAGTGTGCCCTTTGAACAATTTCTAATTGATTCAAGTATGGGAAAAATAAAAGATAAAATAAGCTCAAACTGAGTTGTGATTAATCTTTGTTAATAGCACTTGAACCCCCGATGAATTGCAGGAAATCAGAAATATCCAGTCACTGAACCTTTGCCTGAATTTCTTTTGCGAATTCCCTTGCCTTCTGTACACGAGATTCGTCAGGCTGACCCTTTGTGGAAGGACCCATCTGAGCAAACTCTCTCATTTGTGGATCATCGGATTCCAGCAACCTGTCGATTAGAGGTTGTGCCAACTCACCCTGACAATCAAATGTACCAAGATAATTTCCAGTGGCTGCGATATCCTTGCAGGAGCCGGTCCATGAATGAATGGCTTCGGTTCCTTCGGGAACAGCATGGGTCATGAAAAATGCTATATTCTTACCAGCTACATTCTCTTTTACAACTTCAGAGACATTTTCTGGAATGTTGAATTGCTGGACCGGAAAACCCACAAACACGAGATCATAACCTTCGAAGTTGCTTACATCTTTGATGTCTTTGATATCCTTCTCACCGGTAATTTCCTCATATATTGCTTCAGCTATTTTCTTTGTATTTCCTGTCTGTGACATATATGTTACTAATGTTTTCATATAATCCCTCCTATAATTACTTAAAAATTACTTGTTCCTATCTTATATAGATATGGGTTAGTGAAATGCCTTTTTTCGTTTTCGGTACAGTATGGCAACTCAAGTATAGATGAGAATGTAGATTTATGAAATCAGGTACAATTAGAGGCCTTATGGGGATTGAGACAAGATAACTGGCTCAATACCTTGTTGGTAAAAAGAAAACCGTTGATTTTGTGTCACAAGGATATGAAATTGAAAGACAGGACAATATGGAAATAAGGAAGTTGATTCTTGATATATCCTATGTTGAGTGGAAAAATCTAGGTTTTTCAAAAGGAACATTGCATTACATGAAACAAAATGCAAAAGCAGACAAGCCTTTTAAACTTAATGCTCATGTAAGAGAACGTTTAGAACAATGGGAAAAACTTGTTGCAAATGCTTGAATTTGGTGTCGCTTAGCTGTCCTTTTTGTCTCTTTGAGTGGGAATTCAGGAGACAAATGTAGGCGACAGACAAGAGACAGAACAGACGGACACAAAAGACAAACTAAGCGAAACTATAGCTTGAAAGATGTTTCATATAAAAAAATGAGGAGGGATTTCATATGAATTCATGTGAACTATTATTTTTATTACAAAAAGAAGCTTCCAATTTATCTTCAGGGTATCTAGCAAGGGTTAATAAAAAAGAAACAGGGGATATTCAGGGTCCTCGTGGGAGTCTTCAGTATAATATTGAATATCTTGCAAAATATAACCGTAAGAAATTTTATGAATTAAAAGAAAGAAATTGCACAGATTTGTCCGAGGAGATTGATACTGGAAAGCTTGAAGATTTTAGTTTCAGGATTAACAAGTATATGGATGAGTATGCTCCCGATCAAAGGTATTTGAAGGAATATACCCGTATTATTTCCACATATCTGACTTTTATAGTGAAAGAACCACTTCATCCGCCAGGAATGTACATGGATGAAAATCAGACGGTTTTTGAAAACGATGGCATTTAATTACTGTCCTGCAAAGAGTGAGCATATATTAGAGGAAATGTCCCTGTGCAAATACTGTGTTTGCAGAGCAACATAACTATTGCCTGTCTATAGGTAGCTATTTAGTACATACTTAATCAGCACTATACTTAATTCACTTGGGTAACTCCAACTATGTTAAAAACAATATCAATCTGAGTCTTTACATACCGCAAGTTTCGCATTCATATAGGAGTCAATTGCTATTTTCATAGTGCCGTTAATATTGATGATATCCATGTCAAAGGTTTTTGCGAACTCCGATGCGTTTATGGAAAAGTCAGCATTGTCAGAATCCAGTCTGTTTATCTTGAAGAGATGGCTGTAATTTGGATCATTCAGATAGTTGTAATCATTGGATGGTCTATCCGGCTTTATCCTCTCTTTCATGTAAGTAATCCACATCGGGGTTGCATAGAAGACACCTTTTCCTAGTTGATCGGTTTTCGTGTACGCATCGTTGCCACCAAGTGCGGTACTGATGCAATCTTCCACAACCTCACTGTTATTGTCTTTCAGGAAATAAACAGGACAATCAAGTGACTTTAACTTGGTCTTGGATTCATAACTGTAAGCGCATTTCCCGTAGAAAAGCAGGATTCCATCCGAAAACTTTGCCATATCTCTGGCATTGCGGTATACTTCAGAATGCAGACGATCCGTATCAGCATGCAGGTCTTTTGGAAGGAGATTCACTACAATAATGAGATGATCACATTTTCCTGCTTTAAGAGCATAGTGTATCTTCTTGAAAATAGAAAACTTTGGAAAACGCAAAATGCCTTCAGAGAACAGATTTCTACTATTTTCCATAACAATAGCAGATAACCTATCAAAAGGAAATATGAAAGGTCGCATGCCTCTGGACTTCAGTTTCCTCGTCAATCTGAAACTGTTCGTATCTTCAACTAAATACAATTGTCTGATGTCATGATCAATTGAGAGGACATGTACAAGTTCATCTTCAAGCATTTCACATGCAACTATACTCAGAACAGGCATGATTAGATCAGTTTTATTAATTGCTGCTACTTATTTCATTCTTCAGGATCTAGACAAGTTCATCCTAGAGTATTTTACAGGCCAATACACTTAATGCAGACATATTTTTCTCCGAATTTATTTATGCAATTCTCTGTTACTTTTATGAAATTCCACACTATCAATAAGTTATTGGAGTTTTTGACCGACACGCTCTAAGATATCCATAGCTGGAAACACAAAATGGTATTACAAAGTTCATCCCGACTTTGAACCATGTAAAAGTAGTTGCCGCTCCACTTGCAATGACATCACCTTGATTAATGGCTGACAATAGTAAGCCAACAACAAGTACTACCGGGATGCAGAAGCGCAGAGCTTCTCCATTAAAAAATAGTCGAAATGCTTCGATCCATGCTTTCCATTCGGTACCTTTCAAAAAATCCTCCAATAGAACTTGCTAACTTCAATCGCATAATTTAAATAGTTTTTCAGAAGAGAGGGGAAAAAGGAAAAGGTTTCAGAACCTTGTCCTTTCAGCAATTACAGCCACAGCATTTTTCTGTTTACATAAGTGATGCAATCTCTCCACCAAGTTTTGCAATGGGGCAATCATCGCTATGTGTCTCACATGCAAAGCATGCACCTTTCACACTTTCTAATGACTTTTCAAGCTCTTCCTTAGTAACTGTTTTATCTGTATATTTCCACGTTGGCATATATTTTACCTCAATATGCTATATGCAAGTTATTCATATATACTTAATCGGCACTGCACTATACATAGTATATTCAGGTAACTTGAATAACTCTTAAAGTTTCACTGAAAACTCTTATTAACGATGCGCCTAAATCACTATTATGAGCAAAAGATCAGAGTCCGAATTAAATGACATCAAGGAAAAACTCGATGAGATACAGAATGATATGAAGGCATTCATTGAAGATTCCAACAGGGAACACCTCGAAACCATTCTGGCTTTTGTCCGAAATGACTATTCCAATGCCCTGGAAAAACACCTCTCTAACGATATAAAAGAAGGCCTTGCAAAGAATATGGTCGAAAAATGTGAAAGGCTCGAAGTATGCAGACCGTACTTTACAGGTATGTTGCAAAAGAATGCAGCTCTTATCAAACAGGATTCGGTTGACAGTGAAACTATTGATAGCAACCGTGCGGAAATTAAACACATGAGAGAAATCCTGCCTTACAAGAAATGTGACATCTGTCTCGCCGAGACAGGCGACCTTTTTGAAAAACAGGTCAATCTCATGAAGTCCATGAGAATCTATGAAGTAAACAAGGATAAGAAGCAGTATATATCACAGCTTCCAACAGAAGATGTAGTCGATGACATGCTGGAATCTTTATGTCATGCAAAACGTTTCGAGATCTTAAAAGCTATTTCTGGTCAAACGATGAGTTTCTCTGCTCTTTCCAAACTTACAGACCTTCGTGGAGGGAACCTTTTGTTCCATCTTCAGAAACTTACTGATAGCGGCATGATCCTCCAACAGCATGAAAGGGGTGATTATATGATCACCAGTAAAGGATTCAAGGTGATGGAAGGTATCGGTGACATTTATTCTTCTCTCGCTCCAGGAGAAAACTGATTTCCAATTTTCCATAGTATAACTTTTAAGGTCACTATATTATACTAACTACTTAACAGTGCCCCGAATCTTTTTTAATGTTCAAGTTAATTATCATATAGTTAATTCGATGCGTTGTTGCATTTTATTCATCGGTAAAATAATTCATAGATAAGGAGTTTAAAAGATGAAAATACTCGGAATATCAGGAAGCCCAAGGGCAGAATCACGCTCAGGCTCTATTAAAGTTGTAAAGAAGATCGTGGAGAATACAGGATGTGAATATGAACTTATTTCACTGCACGGTAAAAACATAGGTGGATGCATCGCATGTATGGCATGCGTTGAGGACAACGTATGTAAAGTACATGATGACATGGAAACCCTGCGTGATAAAATTGTTGAAGCCGACGCATATGTTTTGGGTGGTGTCAACTATTTTGACACATTGAACGCAGCGATGCTTTCTTTCATGGAAAGATGGTATCAGTTCAGGCACCGTGAAGCTGATATCCTTTGGGGAAAACTTGCAGTTACTATGAGTCTTGGTGGCCATAATCCTGCACCAGCTACTGATGTTCTAAATAAAATCTGTTTCGCTAACGTGATTAAAGTCGTAGACAATGTTCAGGGAATAGGTGCTGCTGGCTGCCACTATTGCGGATACGGTGAAACCTGCAAGGTTGGCATACCCTACCTTCTACAAGGACCTGATGTTGCCCCTATCACCCTGGAAACAACTCCCGATGTTACAAAAGATGAAGAATTAATGCAGGCAGCCGAAGATGCAGGGAAGAAACTTGGCGATATGCTCCGTTCACCTGATTACAGCCGTGGGAAAACCGTACAGGAACTAATGCAAATGATGGAAGCCATGAAAGCAGAACGCTCCAATATTCTGTGAAAAGCTCTGCCCCATCTGCAAAGGTGCACGTGCTGGCAACAGTCTATGTAAAACACTACAGAACATTGAACTGAAGATAACAGGTCCAAATGGTTGTCCATGGGGTAAGGCTAGAACTAATTACTATGGTGTCACGCCTGACCAGCCAATTCCAAAATAAGTACTAAAAAGTAAAAGGTCATAGAAACCTTTTATCGCATCTTTTTCAAATAACAAATTATACCCTTATTAAAACAAATCATTATTTTTATTTTCTGATGTATTGGTTATAATAATTTTCTAATTGTTAGATTTGCAAAAAAATAATTATTTTAGAATGTCTCCTAACAATCTTGAAGGAACTTAAATTTGAACTACTAACTTTCTAAGATTCTGAGTATCTATTTTTCAGGATACCTGTAACCCAAAAAAAACAGATGCGGGGAGTGGGATTCGAACCCACGAACTTCTACAAGACAGGGTCCTAAGCCCTGCGCCTTTGGCCTGGCTGGGCAACCCCCGCAAAAAGATTGAAAAGTATTGCACATATTTCCATATCTACAACCTGTACTTATCTTACGACTGTGTGGAAAGTGGTCTTACATGGGCACACATAGATATTAATGTTGCGCAAAAATATCATTCAATCCTTGTGGCAATTTCATGACGTTTCAGGGAATCCGGCAACTCATGCGGGTCATAGCCCAGCCGGAAGAAAGTACCTTTGCGTTCGTCCACCAATACTGGCAAGGATGCGAGTATCCCGCAAATCGATTTCCCACAGCTTAAGGGCCAGTTCATGATTATTTCCGATCTCCTTTGCAATGCTGCGCAGAACCGGTATTGAAATTCCCACTGCTTCTGGTGTAATACCATACTTTTCCATACCATCCACAGCAGTTGGATTTGCATTCTCATGCAACTTTTCAAGAATGGTATCTGTTATTGTAATGAAAAGACATCAAATACTTACTAATAAAAATCTTTGTCCAAAACAGGATTGTAAGAAAAAGTGCGTCGACCGGGATTCGAACCCGGGTTTAGGGCTTGGAAGGCCCCAGTCATAGCCACTAGACCATCAACGCTCACTGCAACCTCTTGATAGTATTTTTTAGATATAACCCTTTCGGCCATGCCACAACACATGGTTTTGCCAGCAACAGAATACAATTACAGGGAATAGGTTTCCCTCATTTCCCTGATAGCATCCCTCAGCCGGGCTGCTTCCTCGAATTCCAGGTTGCGGGCAGCCTCATGCATCTCCGCCTCCATATCAATAAGCATGCTATTGGCCTCCATTTTGGAAAGACCCATGTCAACTCCGGTAGCAGGAGTGGATACCTCTTCAGCCTCCACAATTTCACGCTGAATTTCCTTCATGATACTGGTCGGTGTGATGTTATGCTTGCGATTGAATTCCAGTTGCAGATTACGCCTCCTTTCCATCTCACTCATTGCACGGGACATTGAACCGGTAATCCTGTCCGCATACATAATAGCATAAGCATCCACATTCCGAGAAGCCCGGCCAATCGTCTGGATAAGAGAGCGTTCCGACCTGAGAAAACCTTCCTTATCTGCATCAAGTATTGCCACAAGAGCGACCTCGGGAATGTCCAATCCTTCACGTAACAGGTTAATCCCCACAAGCACATCAAAGGTGCCCTTACGCAATTCCCGCACGATCTCAGCCCGCTCCAGGGTATCAATATCCGAATGCATATAGCGCACCCTGATACCCATCTCCAGCAGGTAGTCAGTCAGATCCTCAGCCATTTTCTTTGTCAGAGTTGTCACAAGAGTCCTGTAACCGCTTTCCGATACCTTCCGGACTTCTTCCATCAGGTCATCGATTTGATTTGCCACAGGCCTGACCTGGACCGGTGGGTCAACCAGCCCTGTCGGACGAATGATCTGCTCCACTACCTGATCACTCAATCCCAGCTCATAATCCGCAGGTGTGGCGGAAACATAAACAGCCTGATTGATTCTCTCCTCGAATTCCCTGTAATTCAGAGGGCGGTTGTCATAGGCAGAAGGCAAACGGAACCCATATTCAATGAGAGATTTTTTGCGTGCCCGATCCCCGTTATGCATCCCCCCTATCTGCGGGATAGTCACATGGGATTCATCGATGATGAGCAAATAATCATCCGGAAAGAAATCCAGCAGTGAAGAAGGAGCCTCACCTGGTTTGCGGCCATCAAAATGACGGGAATAATTTTCAATACCACTGCAATACCCAAGCTCTTCTATCATTTCGATATCAAACCTTGTGCGTTGCATGATACGCTGGGCTTCCAGTAATTGACCCTGTTTTTCAAATTCGGCAACTGTATCCTTCAATTCCTCTTCAATAGATACGAGGGCACGATCAATCTGTGACTGGGGCATAACAAAATGCTTGGCAGGATATATCACAACCTGCATATCGTCTTCCACTTCACGTACAACCTTGCCGGTAAGTGGTTCAAAATAGGATATCCTGTCAATCTCATCCCCGAACATCTCTACCCGCACTGCTACATTATCCTGCGCCGGGAAAATCTCAACAGTGTCCCCACGGGCACGAAAAGTACCCTGGGTGAATTCCACATCATTCCTTTCATACTGGATATCTACAAGTTTACTGAATATCCAGCTCCTGTCAACCTCATCCCCCGGTTTCATAAAAAGGGACATTTCCTGCCATTCCCTGGGAGAACCCAGATTGTAGATGCATGACACACTGGATACAACAATCACATCCCTGCGCTCCATAAGCGACTTGGTGGCAGACAGCCTCAACCTGTCTATCTCTTCATTGATGGAAGAATCCTTTTCAATGTAGGTATCAGTTGTGGGAAGATAGGCCTCAGGCTGGTAATAATCGTAATAACTGACAAAATATTCCACCGCGTTGTCCGGGAAAAAGTCGCGGAATTCTGAAAACAACTGGGCTGCAAGGGTTTTGTTATGAGCAATTACAAGGGTAGGCCTCTGCACATTTTGAATGACATTTGCCATTGTGAAGGTTTTACCTGAACCGGTCACACCCAGCAGTGTCTGGTGTGTGAAACCATCGTTTATACCATTCGAGAGGTTTTCGATCGCCTGTGGCTGGTCACCACGCGGACTGTAGTTTGATACAAGTTCAAACTCCGGCATACTACATCCTGTCTGTTGTGAAAACGTATATAATTATACCAATATTACCACCAAAAGGTAAATCAGCATCAGAATGATGGCAAGCACCATCGCCTTTTTAGAAGCATTGCTGTCTGAGCCAAAAATTATCGGCAGGGGGCCGATCATGATCACTCCTCCACTTTTGACATTGGAGCGAAAATAATCCCCCTTGTCATCTTTTTGAACTCCATTCACAGTACCATGTGCCTGTGATAACGACTGTTTTTTGTGAAATACATTTTGTTCACTGATACCCCGTATTATCAGGAAAATGCCAAACCCAATAAGAACCATACCTCCGTAAACTAGTATATTCCCGATCAACGGTTAGTCCTCCATAACAAAATGTAAATCCCAAATATTAAAAGTCCTAATAGAAGCATTGAATAGGAAACACCTTCAGAAGACCCTATCACAATGGGGATAGGACCTATAAGCACAAGCCCGCCAAATTCTGCGTGACCTGCATTTTCATAAATCGCTTTTATAATAAGACCTAAGGACAATAGAAAAAAGCCGATTGCAACCAGCACGAAACCCTTTATTATAGAATTTTCTGCTGAGTTCATGAGAAAAGATTAGGTTTCAGATATTAAATATCATTCCTCTGGATGTAACCCGGAGAAAAAGACTGATGAACTGAAGATTGCTCTTCCATATCGCCCACATAAAGATACTCCCGATTGGTGCGATTGCCCCGTCTCTGGAGGAGACCTTTACGATACATCCGGGAAAGGTATGTGGACACAGTGCTCAGTTTGATTGGGCCATACACTTGCTCATACTGATGCTGTATTTCCTGAGAAGTACCCCACATACGTGGAAACTCGTATTTCAGGAACAATTCAAGTCTTTCACTTATTGTCAACGAGGGATCTGATTTTGATTTATTCACCTGTTGAGAAGGAAAGGACCGGTTTACACTACCACCTTGCTGTCCCTGCTGGACATGAGGTGGCTGGGACATCGATGGTGCCTGGGTGGTGGGTTGCATGGGAGGTAATGGTTGTGGCATCATCGACGGGTAGTAAACCGGTGGGTAATACATTGGATTATAGTAATGTTGTGCAGGCACAGGCGGATAATTTGGAGGTACCATCTGTGGCGGAACCTGTTGATGCTGTGGTGGATATTGAACACCGGAATGTGAAGGAGTATTTACTTCATTACTGTTTTGTGATTGTGAAGAAAGGTTAAAAGATGAAGATTCTTCCGATGGAGGTTGCGCCTCTCCGAACATGTTGATAAACTGGATCGAGCGATTCTGCCAAGTATCCCCTTCAAATTGGACTCTGGCAACCTCGTTGTCATCATCATCGAATAACTCGAGTCGAATCTTCATCTTTCAGCCTCTGCATAAGTCCATCCATCCCCTCAGATGTAATGGAGTGCAAAGCCATTCATCCCCTCAGATTTATGGTCTGCATTGTTTAGATTGATTTGTGAAGCGTTATTACAGTTTCACACATATCCATTATATGCAATAGTTGGTATGATAAGATCGTATATAAGTCTTTTGTTATATATTTGTTTTAAACTGTTTTTTACTTGTGAATAACAATAAAATGAAACTAAACAATTTAAAGACCCATTTTTCTCTTTATTCATAACAAGCAAAGAGAACAATGTGATATAAATATTATCATATCTTGCCTTTTGCTCCAATGGAAATAAAGGGGTTGTTTTTATCTGTATAGAAGTGTGAAACAGGTCATATAGGAAGACAATATGCGCAAAAACACAGATAAGAATCATAAAAACATAGATGAAAATACATAATACACGCCCAGATAATACCTGAAAACAGGAGTGGATTTATATTCGATGATATGCATAGGGACGCATTATGTCCGATGCAACTGCAAATACTCCTATTGAAAATACCAATAACACTGTTGATACTGCAGAGGAGATGGACTCTGAGATCGAATCACTCAAAAAGGAAAATGAAGAACTACGAGTCCAGAGTGAATCTATGAGAGCAAAGCTTCTTGAAGCAAATATGCTGGCAAACAACTACCTCGAGGAAATGGAAAAACTCAAGGAACAACTCGAGCGTATTACATCACCCCCCCTTTTCATTGCAACTGTCGTGGAAACAGAAGATGATATGGCGCTTATCCGTCAGCATGGCAACAACCAGGAAGTCGTTACACAGATCCCCGCAGAATTCAAGGATGAAATCGAACCAGGTGTGCGAGTATCCATCAATGCTGCATTTTCCATTGTATCAGTAATGCGCAAAGCAACCGACATGCGCGCCCAGATAATGGAAGTTATCAGTTCCCCTGATGTAGATTATGATATGATAGGCGGGCTGGATGACGTCCTCAACGAGGTTATCGAATCCGTAGAGATGCCTCTTACCGAACCCGAACTATTCGATAAGATCGGTATCGAACCCCCATCCGGTGTCCTTATGTACGGTGACCCCGGCACAGGAAAAACACTGATTGCCAAAGCAGTGGCATCCCGTGCACATGCAAGTTTCATACGTATGTCCGGTTCGGACCTGGTCCAGAAATTCATCGGAGAAGGAGCAAGGCTTGTAAAAGATGTATTCCAGATGGCCCGGGACAAATCCCCGTGCATACTGTTTATTGATGAAATCGATGCCGTGGGCGGAATGCGTACCCATGACGGCACCACAGGTTCTGCAGAAGTAAATCGTACAATGCTGCAACTGTTGTCCGAGATGGATGGATTCGAGCCACGCGGCCAAGTTAAGATCATAGCGGCCACAAATCGTATAGACCTGCTTGACCCGGCACTTCTTCGCCCGGGAAGGTTTGACAGGGTGATCGAGGTCCCAATACCCGATGAAAAAGCTCGCGAGGATATCTTCAGGATCCATACTCGCCATATGAATCTTGCAGATGATGTGGATATGACCAAACTTGCTAAGATGGCCAACGGCCTGAGCGGAGCAGACCTCAAGATCATTGTCAAAGAGGCAGGGATGTTTGTCCTGCGTCGCAGAGGCGAACAGATCACCATGAAGGATCTGACTGAGGCCTTCAACAAAGTCACAACTGAAGAAGAACAGAACACAGCAAGCGGGATGTTTGCCTAACCCCGCTTCTTGTTTTTACAAAAGCTTAATATAGCATAAATTGCTTTAGAATTGTGCCCACATGCCAATGCGCTCCGATAGTGTAGCACGGCCAATCATACAGGACTCTCACTCCTGTGACTCGGGTTCGAATCCCGATCGGAGCATTTTTTCCCGTTTTCATACTCTTTTCTATATATACACTAACCCCTTAGTGTAAAATATAATTTACAAAGAAAGCGTTTTTTGTCCTTTTTGTACAATAAACATATTTATAAATGCCCTAAATATTAATTGGAACAAATAAAATGACAGCACTTTAACCAACAGGTAGCAGCAATAAATAAAAAATAGAAGAACATGTCCCAATCAACAGGACACTTTAATCAATTTTCTTGAACTTAGAAGCTGGGGCACCACAAATTGGACATACGTCCGGTGCACCATTTTCTACAGTATTGCCACAAACTTCACATACGTAATACGCAACTTCTTCATTGTTGCCTGCATTATCAAGGGCTTTTTTGTAAAGTTCGGCATGAATTGCTTCTACCTGATTGGCAACATCAAAACTCCAGACAGCCTTACCGTTACCTTCCTCTTTTGCCTGTGTTATGAATTCTGGATACATTTCCTCAAATTCATAGGTTTCTCCCTCAATGGCCTCCCTGAGGTTTTCCTCAGTACTCTTAATACCATTCATAATTCCCAGATGGTTGTGAGCATGAATGGTCTCAGCTGCTGCGGCAGCCCTGAACAGTTTCGCTATCTGGGAATAGCCTTCTTCATCAGCTTTTTTTGCAAAGGCCAGATACTTCCGGTTTGCCATGGACTCACCGGCAAATGCTCCTTCAAGGTTTTCAAGTGTACTCATAGAATATACTCCTTATTTTGTAACCATACCACCTTATACCTGATACTATGTAAAAATGTACCCCATCCACAAATATAAATAGCACTCTGCCATCCCACCAATCATGGAAAAGAGACCTGATGATGCGCAAATGGCCGCTTTTGAAGCGGGGATCAAACTGGGAGCCCTCTATCACCAGTTCACGGGTTCACCCCTTAACCTGCAAAATGTGGATAGCCTGGAAAAAGCCATTGCTGAAAGTATTTCTGTACAGCCGTTTGTTGAAGAGATCAACGTAACTATAAACAGGGACATTATAGCCGAAGAATTAAATGGTGAATTCGGATACTGCGAACTTGAAGGAAAAATGTTGACAGTGCATCTGGTAGTAATTCACGGAGATATCAGAATCCGGGCATCTATGAAATACAACAAAGAACTGGATTACCCACTCATGAAAATAAATGAGATCGAAAGCCTCTCATAAATAGGTCGAAAAGCCTTCCACTACTCTTTCATTTTGTTCTCTTGTACCTACTGTGACTCTGATAAAGGAATCCCCTGCATCACGGAATGAAGTGCAATCCCTGACAATTACTCCCCTGCGCAACAGGTGGTCGCATACATCCTTTGCACCATGGGGGGCAACGTCCACAAGCATAAAATTAGCTTGGGATTCATATACATTGAAAGGCATATTTACCTTCAAATAATCACGACCATCGATTACCATTTGTTGGCTGGCCTCCCGATGCTTTTTGTCCGAAAGGGCAGCAATACCTGCTGCAACAGCCGGTGCACTTACATTGAAGGGAGTAGCAGCTTTCATGTATTCGACCTTAAGCCAGGCAGGCATTATACCGTAACCAAGTCTTAAACCTGCCAGTCCGAAGGCTTTGGAAAAGGTCCTTCCAACAACAAGATTATCATATTCCCCTACAAGAGATACAATATCTGAGTCTGCAAATTCCACATAGGCCTCATCCACAAAGACCAGGCACTCAACAGAATCCAGCAACCTGCGCAGTTCTTTTTCAGCAGTGATATTACCCGTGGGATTGTTTGGGGAACAAATGAAGACTACTTTTGTGTTCTCATTTACAGCAGCAATGACCCTGTCAATATCCACATCAAATTTTTCATTGCGTTTCACAAATACCGGTTGTGCACCACATGCAGTTGCAGATATCTCGTAATAGGAAAAGGTGGGAGTTGTAATCACAACTTCCGAGTCTGCAGATATGAGCATTCTCATCAGGCCGTCAAGTAAACCATCCATACCCGGACCGGATGCCACAATATTGGCCTGGGGCATACCAACATAAGCAGAGATCGCATCCACAAGTTCTCTGGCATCTGCCGAAGGGTAAATATTCACATTACCGGCAGCTTCCTGCAGAGCTCTGACTGCTGCCGGAGAAGGACCCAGAGGATTTTCATTTGACCCTAATTTGATGATTGAATCGGGTTCCAGATTATATTTTTCAGCGATCTCGGCAACCGATTTGCCCGGCACATAGGGAGCTATCGACCTGATCTCAGGTTTTACCAGTTCATAAATTGCCAATTATATCCACCACCGAATCTACCTGTTCTTCGGTTATGACAAGAGGAGGCACCATACGCAGGATATTGCCTGCTGTGCAATTGAGCAGCACACCTTTCCCAAGGCCCGCAGTTACCATCTCCGTACATGAGTCCTTCACACGTACGCCTATCATCAATCCTTTACCCCGGATTTCCAGGAAATCCTCACGGTTTAAACCTTCCAGTTTCTGCACGAAATACTCACCCATAATGCGGGAGCGTTCCACGAGTCCTTCTTTTTCAATTGCATTAATGGATGCCAGGGCTGCTGCACAGGCAAGGGGACCTCCACCAAAGGTTGCGGCATGCTGGCCCTTCTGGAAAACAATATCTCCCCTGCTTGCAATGGCACCCATGGGAAATCCGCCACCCAGTGCTTTGGCCATTGTCATTATATCCGGAGCCACATTGAAATAATCCTTACAGAACCACTTGCCCGTACGCCCGAAACCAGTTTGGACCTCATCGAATATTAACAGGGTACCGGTCTCATCACAGATTTCCCTGACCTCTTTAAGGAAATTTGAGGAAGGAACATTGACACCACCCTCTCCCTGGATGGGCTCCACAATTACAGCTGCTGTATCCGAATCAATGGCATCTGCAATTGCCGGGGAATTATCGTAAGGTACAAAATCAACCCTGCCGGGAAGGGGTTCAAAGGGTTTCCTGTAGGCTTCTTTGGAAGTTACCGCAAGTGCCCCCATTGTCCTGCCGTGGAATGAGCCTTCTGCGGCCACGAAGTTCTTTTTCCCAGAATAGGCACGGGCCAGTTTCATAGCAGCTTCTACGGCCTCGGTGCCGGAATTGCAGAAGAACAGGCGATCCATGCCGGTAACCTGTGACAGCTTTTCTGCAAGGTCAGCCTGTACATCGGTATAATAGAGATTGGATACATGGATGAGTTTGCCTGCCTGTTCCTGTATTGCTTTAACAACTTTGGGGTGGCAATGTCCCACATTGTTTACGGCTATTCCTGCAACGCAATCGATGTACTGTTTGCCGGCAATATCCCATACAAGAGCGCCGGCTCCTTTTTCCAGTGCAATAGGATAACGACCGTAGTTTTGCATAACGTATTTTGAATCTTTCTCTACAATAGAGTTATAAATCTCAGTAGTTTCACTCAAAAAAGAACACCTTTTTATTGTGGTTGGTCTGCTATGTCCAGTTTTATCAGTTCCCTGTCCCGGGCGACCTCTTCTTCTTCACGTATGAAAGTGGTGCCACCGGTGGCTCGCATAACACCATCGACCCTTGAATCCTCATGAATCCTGATAGAGTAAGCATTGATCTCTCCCAGTATATGGGTGCCTTTACCCACTACAACCCTGCCCCGGGAGACAATGTTACCGTGGATGGCATTATTTTCACCGATCTCGATATCACTGGCTGTCCGGATACTTCCATACAAAGTAGTAGCATCGCCCATTTCCAGTGATTCAGCCCTTATATTACCTACGAGCCTGCAGTTATCTCCTATGGTAGCTGCCCCGGGTACCCTGATAGAGTCTGCAGATATACGGGATCCGTTGGGAACTACCATAGCACCATAACTGATCTCTTTTGCTTCCTCTTCAAAGAATTCACTCATAGCCTTTTCTACTTCTTCACCCTTACCCATACGTAGAAGTTCGGAGATATAGAGGAAAATGTAAGTGATTACAGGCACAGGATTACGAACAACTATCCAGCCATGAGCTTCAAACCCTCTGTTGATCTTCACATCATTACCAACATCAAGATCTCCATTAACGAAAAGTTTGCCATCTATATTCACAAACTCGCCAATATAGCCATTTTCGCCACAGCGCACATTGCCACCGATTTTTGACCAGATATCTATGCGAATATCAGACCTGGCAAGTACATCACCTGATACTGATACCCTTTCTCCGATTATAACCGAATCAGCAATTATACCGTAGCGTATATCGGAATGGTTCCCTACTATGATATCCTCATCCAGAACAATATTATGTTCTTCCATTTTCGTATTTGGAGGAATTACAAAGGTTTTCAGGAGCTGGTCGTCTTCGATAGTTTCACCTTCTGAGGAAGTACAATATAATTTACATGCTTATTTTGAATATATATTTAGATTTTGATTGCAGCTACATATCAGCTGCTATTAACCCCAACCCTGACATCAACAGCCGGGCCGTTCTGCATGGCAAGAACTTCTTCAGGGGCAAGTAATAACTGCCCTGTAGCAATAAGATTGTCCTGTTTATCCACAAGCAAAACTTCATCTCCAGCCCTCAGATCGGGGTCTATGTTCTCCACATGCTTGGCAAAGGCAGTTTTGCCTTTTGAGACAAAGGGGATCGCATCCTCACACATCATCACGCGATAGCCCGGTGTTGGAAGATGGGAATGAATCAATGAGGCCCCCTCAATACTTAAAGTGAACATTCCGTCTCTCGCACGTACCGTGGCCATACGTTTCCCTTCGGAAAATATCTGCCTGATTCTTTTGGTACGGGATAACTTGAATGTGATGTCACCGGCAAAGAGAATGTTCCCACACCCCTTCCCGAACTGGTAATCAGCCATAATGCGGACCTGTTTAATACGTGATACCTCTTTTGTCATGGCCATAAAAAAGTACTAGGACATTAAATGAGTAGCGGTGAATACACGAGGATTAATCAAACATTTTAAATATTATAGTCACCCATTGGAATATGAGGAAGCGGAACCTGTCATATGGTTTAATACAGAATTACTGTAACCAAGCAAAACCATTCATCCCCTCAAACAATGTGTTCCCTTCCTCATATTCTCTCAATTTTAACCTTTTACAACACCCAGAGGCATGAGTTTGGCGACCTTGCCTGCAATACCAAGCCTGTCAACAACATCCACCACCTCACTGCTGGATTTGTAAACCCCGGGTGCTTCTTCGGCAATGACCGACGGGTGGGCTGCCCT
Organism: Methanohalophilus sp. DAL1; assembly: GCF_001683555.1. Classification (NCBI taxonomy): domain Archaea; kingdom Methanobacteriati; phylum Methanobacteriota; class Methanomicrobia; order Methanosarcinales; family Methanosarcinaceae; genus Methanohalophilus; species Methanohalophilus sp. DAL1. Next base: position 43,481 of record NZ_MAFX01000057.1, read on the forward strand.
GACAGAGATGCCCTGGCCACTGAGGTCTTTTTGAATCTGTTCTCCCCTGAAAGTGCGTTTCGCACCGGAGCGACTCATTATCCTGCCGGCACCATGACAGGCGCTTCCAAAGGATACATCCATTGCTGCCTGCTTACCGCAGAGCACATAGGAGGGGGTACCCATACTGCCCGGGATAAGCACCGGCTGACCTACATCCCTGTATGCCTGTGGAACATCGGGATGGCCTGCAGGAAAAGCACGGGTGGCACCCTTGCGATGTACATAAACCTGTTTTTTTCCACCGTCTACATCATGTTCTTCCAGTTTGGCGACATTGTGGGCCACATCATAGACCAGATTCAGACCCAATTCATCTGCATCCATATTCATTTGTTGTTCGAACACTTCACGACAGTGGTGCATTATGATTTGGCGGTTGGTCCAGGCATAGTTGGCTGCTGAGGCCATTGCACAGAAATAGGCCTGTGCTTCTTCTGATTGTGCCGGTGCACAGGCAAGCTGTTTGTCAGGCAGGTTAATTTTGTATTTCTCCACTGCACGGGTGAGATTGCGCAGGTGGTCGGTGCATACCTGATGACCCGCACCCCGTGATCCGCAATGGATCATGAAAGTAAGCTGGCCCTGTTTGAGATTAAAAGCTTCAGCCGCGACCGGATCATATATCTCATCCACATACTGTAATTCCAGGAAATGATTGCCGCTTCCCAGGGTTCCAAGCTGCGGCCTGCCTCTTTTGCGGGCTTTGGCGCTGACCTGTGCAGGGTCGCCTCCTTCAATGCAGCCTTCACCCTCACAGTGGGTGAGATCAGCTTCTACACCATACCCCTGCTCCACAGCCCAGCGGGAGCCTTGGGTGAAGATTGCTTCAAGTTCACTTTCCGATGCCCGTATTCGGCTTTTGGAACCCACACCCGAAGGTACGGCCTTGAATAGGGAATCCAGCAGGGCATTGATTTTACCGTCCACATCGGATTTTACCAGATTGGACCTGATCAGACGTACACCGCAGTTGATGTCAAATCCCACACCACCGGGACTGATGACACCTTCCTCGGCATCAAAAGCGGCAACTCCCCCTATTGGGAAACCATATCCTACATGAGCATCGGGCATTGCCATTGAGAATTTCTGTATTCCTGGCAGCGTGGCCACATTGGCTACCTGGTCCACTGCTTCCTTTTCCAGATTGGTGAACAATTTATCTGAAAGATATATCCTGCCCGGTACCCTCATCCCGGGCTTATATCCCATGGGAACTTCCCATATATCATCATCTATCCGTTCAAGTCCTTCTATTTCCGGTCCTTCTGTATCCATCCTATCGAATCCCCTTTTCATGTATCCACTGTAATGCGTACCGTAACTCCTTGTGATGTGATTTGTACACCAAGGTCATTATATGTTACTGCTTTGACTTCGGTGTCAAATACGTGTTTTTCAAGATCCAGAGGTTCACCCTCTGCTTTTGCTGAAAGTAGGTATTCAAGGCCTTTTTTCTCAATCGCAAACACTTCAAATCTACTGAATACAACCATATTAACCTCAAAGAGATAAAGAAGTTCAGAAAGCCAGTCCACAAGGAGGTTTTCCAGATCAGGTGCCTGCAATTCAATATATTCGGTAATCTGGGGATTAATGTCGGAAGTATCGATCATAACGTTAAACATTGCCTGGGCAGCATTTGCGAAGGCTTCTTCTGCGGTGGCCCCAAAGGCTTTGAACCTCGCATCTGCGGTATGTTCGATGAATTCGTATTTTTTCATGAAGACAACCAATTACGGGGAGTAATTTAAATCATGCGTCTGTTTCAGCCCAGGTGTGTGTGGATAAAATGTATACGCTGCAGGGCGGTTACATGGGAAGCAATACCCATAAGGATAAGGGACCAGCCAAGCAGGGTGTAGCCAAATATAGCCTGTGGATATATTATGTGTAACAGCGACGCTGCCATGATCAGTACAAGACGGTCCGCCCTGCCCATAATTCCACCATAGAATCGACCGATAGATAATGCCTGGGCCTGTGTACCGAGATAACTTGTCAGCAGAATGCCTACCATTGTGAACAGGCCAATACCCCAGCCTGCGTATCCCCCGAAGATCATGCCGCCGACAATAAAAACATCTGCATAGCGATCGACCAGATGATCAAGGAAATCCCCGGCCTTGTCGTTTATGAGGAGATAGCGGGCCATGCTGCCATCCAGCGCGTCAAACAGGGAGTTGAGGACCACAAATATAAGTGCCGCCCCTATCATAAAAATGTTGGACGCTCCCAGGGCATAGCACAATCCTGCGGCTGCAGAAAAAAGCAGGGAAGCAAGTGTTACCTGGTTGGGGGTTATGCCCATGTCTGCAAATATCTTTGCGAGTCTTGATATGGGACCTGCAAAAACAGGCCTGAAACGGTCCAGGGTCATTGTATAGTCCCCTTAGTTGTTCCTTCCATGATTTAATCTTTTACTTTCATAATGAACTTTTAGCAAGATCATAGTAATAACGCACCTTACAGGTGTGTTCAATCTGGGTAGTATTGATGTAGGCATGGGCCAGAGTCTTCCCTGTAGATATGGTGCCGTGGCTTTTGACGATAACCCCGTCGGATTCTGCCAAGGCCTCAGCGGAGTTTGCGGCAAGTTCTTCACTGCCTATGCTGCCTTCAACAATCGGCACGGGCCCGAGGAAGCACACACCTTCACTATCCAGTGGCTCAATGCTGCCAGATTCATCCAGCAGTGACATAACTACTGCAAAGGGGCAGTGCCCATGCACGATGCATCCGGCATCAGTTTCCTGATAGATACGCCGATGAACCCGGGTTTCCGACGACGCGAGACTGTCAAATTCACATGAGGTATGGATGGGAACTTCCACCACATTCTCCGCACAGATCTCATCAAGCGGACAACCGCTGCGGGTTATCAACATGCTGTTGCCCCGACGTACACTTATATTTCCAAAATGAGACTCAACAAGCCCGTGATCCACGAGTTTTTTCCCGATTCTTGCCATTTCCTGCCACATAAGAGTTAGATATAGTGCAACCAGCCATAAAATTTATGTGCCATTATGGTATCTATGGGTTGCATTCGATACCATAAGCGCCTCGGTGGCTCAGCCTGGCAGAGCGAGTGACTTGTAATCACTAGGTCGCGTGTTCAAATCACGCCCGGGGCTTTCTACTACAAGTAATAGGCCTTAATCCTTTTATATAGGTTTTTTGATTATTTACCCATACAAGATTAAGGTATTAGATCTGGACTTATACGACCATGAAAAACAAGTTGAAACTGCATTAGGTTAAAGGACCAGATTCAAGTTACTAATTCAATATGGACAGGCATATTTCTTTAGAAATTATTCTATGAGGAATTTTACAAAGGCACCTTTTCTTTCTCTTAATAGCTAACATTGATATTTTAGAGCAAACATGTTATATCGATGCCATTCCAATTACTAATAGTCTAATTTGGGCGTGAAGGGAAACATGATAGATCATGATGAAGTATTTGATACAGTTATAAGGTATGTCACTTTTTCCGTCCTTTATATACTAATAATAGCAATAATTGTAGGATTACTAAAAATTATATATGATGTTGGATATATTATATATGAACTTCTTGGCGGTAATTTCATCCATATAAATTTCATCGACGTAGTTGTTGGCGTTCTTACAATTTTTATTCTTATTGACCTTTTCAGGACTTTCGTTGATTATCGTGAGCATAAACGCATTAGAATTGTCTATATAACGGATGCTACTATTTTGATAGTTATGCGTGAAATAGCAGCTGGAGTTTATGTAAATCGAATCCAATATGAATTTATTTTAAGTTTATCAATCTTACTACTTGTATTGGGCCTAATAAGAATTCTAGCTATAAAATATCCTGCTGATAAAGTATAAGTTTCTGTCCTTGTTATTTGCAGTGCATTAGCAAGTATAGGGCTTTTTGATATAATGTTTCACATACGGGCAAATAATAAATTCTAAGAAGAATTTTTAAAATTATAAATGTCTTTACTTAAAAAAAGAGTAGCCATTTTACTTACAACGATTCTACTGAAAGGACCATTAACAATTAAGTACTGTATGTCAACTACACTCTCACCTGACAAAGGTGCCTTTAAATGAAAAATATAACATTAATTGCCACGACATCTGAAAGCAGGTCTCTCGCTGGGGATTAGTTCTTTTTTTGCAGATTTAAAATCAACTATATTCTTGTTTATTTCAGATATTAAGAATCTGAAGTCATGAAACATTATGCTATAATGTAATCATACCGAAAAACTTTTTTAGTCCATTACCTTTTTACTCTTACTAAATATTCAATGCATAGGGGATATAATATATATTGACAGGAGGATATCTCTTGCCAAAATCATTATGTTGGGGTATATGTCAAAATGATAGAAACCATATGTAATATTGGAAAAACAGTCCAGAATATTGATGGGGAACAGGATATAATTGATTTGTGGCAAAAAGAAGAAGGTGCAGATTATGATTTAATCCTTGAAATAGATGTTTCTGGTGACTCAATTTCGGTAGATTCTAGAGATTTTGAAAAGAAGGTCTTCAGAGATGGATTGCTTTATACACAAGGAAATTGGTTTGTTGGAGCTCTTGTGAAAAAAGATTCTTACAAAGAAAAAAATATAAAAAAATCTCTTGATTTTCTCGATATCCCTGAAGAAAAGTATGATGATATAAAAGACACTCTTGATCAAAAAATAGAAGAGTACAAAGGGTCAAATTTTGTGATTCTTTTCAAGAAGGATGGAAAAACTCCAGTAGATATAGCAAAGGGCAAGTTTTTGGAAGAAATTGAAAAAAATGGCCTGAAAAAAGTCAACTATTCCGGATATTGCCAAATGTGCAACCAATTTGCTGATACATTATATGACAGTATTATTTATAAGTGCTATACCAATGACAAAAATATCTTTTCAAACACCGACGGTTTATCTTATGGCATCTGCTATGATTGCTTAATCAACATTTTAGCGGGTCGCAAATATATCCATAATTATCTGGAAACATGGTGGGGCGGAAGTAAAATGTTGTTCTTGCCTCACGATTATAACAAAGACATAAAAGAGATATTTGAGGACGCGGATATCGGTGATTTAGAGGATCGAAACCTCCTTAATAATATCCGTTATCATGAAGATTTGGTGATGAAACAAATTGGTAAATCCCACACCAATGTAGACATTATATTTTTCTCTTCACAAAAATCAGAATGGAAAATCACATACCATATAAGAGATGTAATGCCTTCTTGTTTTACAAAAATTGCAGAACTTGAGCATAAATATGCGGCTTCAGGTTACAACCTTCAATTGTGGCAGATTTTACTTTATCTTTTGGGCGGGAATTCCAAGATTAATGAAATATTTGGAACTAATGAAGCTAAAAATTACCTTCGTGATATTTTTCATGGCAATAAAATCAATCGAAGAATATTCTTTTCCAGAGCCATGAAAAAATACAGACATGATTATTATGAAGGCTACAAACAAATCTCTTCAATTCATCGGGTGTATAATTTCCTTGTTGATTGTGGATGTTTGAGTAATGGATGGAAATTAGTTGAGAAAAAGAAAGGAGTTTATGAAATGGCAGAATATGAAACTGAAGACCAGTTTTTCGAAGAAAATTCAGAATTCTTTGACAACTCTGTTAAAAAGGCATGGTTCTTGTTAGGGCACTTGTACAATGCCATGATATACGAGTCAAAAAAATACAAAAGTGGTGATGATCTGCAGAATGCAACATCCCATCTTGAAAAGAACTTTTTCTTTGGAAGGAAATTCGATTTCAAGACTTTTGTATATATTGCAAATCAATGTTCAGAATTAATGTATAAGTACGGAGTTCAAAACAAAAAATATCTGAATAATTATCTTTCTTCATCAAAAGAGCTTATGGGAGCAGGGGATGAAAAAATTCCAAATGATGAAGCGAAATATATTTTCTTCTGGGGAATGCAGCAGTGGATCGGAAAACCCAAGGATAATCTAAAAGTTGAAGGAGTGGATGAATGATGGCAAACACACGAGAATACTTACTGGTATGGGATAGCACAATGGCAAATCCTAATGGGGATATGCTTAACGACAATAAGCCAAGACATGATGAAATAACAGGGCAACTTGAAGTCTCAGATGTCAGAATAAAGCGGTTTATTCGTGATGAATGGCAATCTACGGGCCACAATGTACTGGTAAGAACAAAAAAGGATGACAAAGGAAAAGTAATGTCCTGCACCAATTTGATCAAAGAGATAATGAAAAATGCTGATCTAAAAGAAAATGATTTACCAGAATACATTTTGAAGCAATATATTGATGTAAGACTTTTTGGTGCAGTCATAACCAAACCAAAATATGACATTACAGGTCCTTTGCAGGTCATGTGGAGCAAATCCGTAAATCCTGCGGAAATAAAATTCATGCAAGGAAATTCTGCTTATGCGGGTGGGGAAGATAAAAGTCAATCAACGATTTGGTCCAAATATGTAACACCTTATGCTTTGTTTAAAACATATGCAGTTTATAATGACAATGTTGCAAGAAAACAAGGAATTGAAGTAAGTGAAAATGACCTGAGTGAATTTACTACGGCGTTGATTAATGGCCTTATAAATTACAGGAGTACTTCAAAAAACCAGATGCCACGTTTACTGGTGGAAGTGATATATAAGGAACATAGAATAGATGGAGAACTTAATTACGTAGATGTCAATTTTGATACATCTAAAGATGAGGTCAGAGATATTTCCCAGACAACTCTTGATCTTCAAAAGTTAAATGAATATTATGAGTCCAAGAAAGAGTTCATCGATAAGATTGTCATTTATAAGCACAATACGGCCAAAATTGTCAACCTCCCAGAAGAATTTGAAGTAATTAATTTCTAATGAGATGGAGGTTCCTTATGGACTGCTTGGTATTTAGAGTGAAAAGTGGATATGCAAAATTCAGAAAACCATATACCACTACTTCTGCTCTTACTTTTTTATGCATTCATCCACCAGCAATAAAAGGGCTGATTGGAGCAATTGTTGGTATAGATAGGGGCGATCTTTATGAAAGTACAAAAGATATGAGGATTGGTATTCAGGTACTGTCTCCAATTCATAAAGATATGCAGACAATAAAGTTAGTTAGCATGAAAAATGAAAATGACCTTTTTAGCTTTCCAGTTAATGCCGAATTCCTGAGAAACCCTGAATATAGAATTTTTGTATCATGGAGACCAGAGAAACTTGATGAACTGGAAGACCATCTGAAAAATCAGAAACCAGTTTTTACTCCTTATCTTGGTGTAAGTGAACATGTAGCTAAAATTATTTTTGAAACCCGGTGTGAAAGTATACGTACACAAACCCGAAACAATGTGGATAGTATAATTCCAATTAATTGTTTTGATCTTGATCATTGCGATTTAAAAATATTTACTGACAATATTCCAGTTTCAAATAATGAAAAACGGGAATACACTAAATATGAAAAAATAATGTTTGGTTTCAAGAATGATAGGCCATGTGCATTGAAAGGAAATGCTACAGGAGAACTCCATGAAGTTGTCGGACAAAACGTTTTCTTTTTCCAATGAAGATTTCAATTTGAAATCACACCCTCACCAGTCTTTAAAAGAGCATCTTGAGGGTGTTACATCAATTGCTTTAGGTATATTCGATAAGCAAACGGAAAACTCCGAGAAAAGAGAGGCCATAAAAAAGATATGTATGGCACATGATTTTGGTAAAGCAACTTCATTTTTCCAGGACTATATAACTTATGATGAAAAATCATCAAGACAATCCAGAAAATTTGGAACTGAGAAAAATCACTCCTTACTATCTGCTATTTTCGCATACTGGTGGCTTCCAGAACCTTACAAACTAATGGGTTATCTGGCTATAAAGAGACATCATGGAAGTATCAAAAATACTAAAGATGAAACTGAATTATTAGACGAATACGATATTTTGGAAAAACAACTTGCAGATATAAAAGAAAATAGTCAATGTGAACTGGAACGCATCTATGATATGAAATTAGATGATTTCTTGAAGTTTGCTAATCGAGGCAACATCCGTCAAATTAGGAAAAATTGGAGTCAAGAAAAGCGGACAAATAATGGTTATACGATTGACTACATTTTAGAATTCAGCTATTTTTACTCATTACTTTTAACGGCAGACAAAATGCAGCTCATAGACGAAACGCCGGATTTACCATCTCAAAAACCAAGTTTTGCCGTTGAGAAATATAAAAATCATGTACGTGAAGAATTGTTGTCAAAAAATCCCCTTCTTGAAAAATCACACATATTCAATATACGTGAACAAATATTTGATGAACTGAAAAAAGAGCTTCAATCAATTGATCTGAAATCTGAAAGTTTTTTTTCCATAAATATCCCTACTGGTTCAGGTAAAACTTTCCTTGCTTATTATTCAGCTCTTTACATGGCAAACAAACTTGAGAAAAAATATGGATATGCTCCTGATATCGTTTATACCCTTCCGTTCTTAAGTATCATAGATCAAAATTACAGAGAACTGGCTAACATAGTTAAATATAATCAAAATTCAGAACCAAAAGATACGGAAATCTTAAAGTACCATTCACTTTCAGAAATAAAATATGAATCCGAAGATAAATATTATGAGAACTATGATGCCAGATTTTGCTTTGATAACTGGCAAAGTAAAATAGTAACCACTACATTCGTGCAACTATTCAATACTATATTTAAGATTGGCAACCATTCGATAGGCCATCGTTTCCATAGAATAGTTAATTCCATAATTATTCTTGATGAAATACAAGAAGTAGACGAAAAATATTATCCAATAATAAGGCAATTTTTCAATAAATTGGCCAGTGAATACAATGTAAAATTTATTTTTGTTACTGCTACAATGCCAATACTAATTGATAGCCATGAACTTGTACCAAATAAAAAAACATATTTTGAAGATTTAAATCGAATAAAAATATGCAATCATTTATCTGAAAGTTCTTCTCTGGATAATTTTGGGGATTTATTGCTTGAAGATATTGAAAAAAGACCAGATAAGAGTTTTTTAATTGTTTTGAACACAATCAAAACTTCAAAGGATATATTTGAACTACTACAGGAAAATACAGACAGACAGTGTGTTTATTTGTCCACCGAAATTTACCCAAAGGCCAGACTTGAAAAAATCGATTTTATTAAAAGAAGTGAAGAAAATTTAGTAGTTGTGTCGACACAATTAATTGAAGCCGGTGTAGACATTGATATGGATGTTATATATCGGGATTTTTGTCCACTTGATTCTATAAATCAAACCTCAGGGCGTGCTAATAGAAATGGAAAGAGTGAAGAACCAAGTGAAGTTCATTTATATAGACTGAAAGATGAAAATACCGGATATTATTATCACAACTATATTTATCCCCCATTTTTGATAGATATTACACAAGACATCCTTAAAGATAAGAATATAGTTGAAGAAAAGGACATCTATTCATTAAATGAGAAATATGCTCAAAATATAATGAAAAAAGTGAGCCATGACATATCGACAGAAATATCCAAGCATATACAAGTTCTTGATTTTAAGAAATTAAGGAATTCATTCGAGCTTATTGATAACAAAGATATTCCAAAGCATGATGTTATAATTGAAGCTGATTCCACATGTTCTAGTATAATTAATAGTCTAGTTCATTTGCACAATAACTGGAAAGAAAATAAAACACAATGGGAATATAACTTCGAAATCAAAAATTTATTTAGGCGTTTGAACCAATATAAAATATCAATCAATAATAAAACCTATTCTTCGTTACATGATAGTCTTCAAGAAATAAAAGGCTTTGATGTAGAATATCTCCCGAAGAATTGCGATTCAACTCAACTATATTCTGAAGAAAGAGGTATCATTTTAGATAACTCACAAATTGAAATTTTTTGAGGAGTAAACTTGCATATAAACTATACATGTGTACAATATCCTGATGTCCGCCTTCGTATGCGAGACGGAGCCAAAATTCGAGGGTTTTTTGCTAAGACATATTCTTCAGAGGACCGTATGCATAATCACACCGATACAGGGCCAATTTATAGGTACCCGGTTGTGCAGTATAAAGTAATCGAAGGTATTCCTACTCTGGTAGGTGTTGCTGATGGTGCTAATTTGATATTAGACGTGGGAATATGTACAGAAGAGATTAATATTGAAAATACACGATTTTGTTTGGAGAGAGCAGAAATTAACACAAATTCGGCCTCATTTGGAACATGCAACGATATACATAAATATATTTTCAAGACACCCTGGCTTGCTTTAAATCAAAATAACAGTGAAAAATATAGAAATGCAGACGAACTAGCAAAGGATTCCCTATTATCTAAAATTTTAATTGGCAACTTACTTTCAATGGCAAAAAGCCTTGATTGTTGGGTGAATGACGAAATCCGCATAAAATTAAATGTAATACCGATCAAAGTTAATTTTAAAGGAAAAAGTATGATTGCTTTCAAAGGAGGATTCAAAGCAAATTTTGATATTCCTGATTACTTAGGAGTAGGGAAATCCGTATCCAGAGGCTATGGTTCGATTGAAAAACAATGAGGGGATGATGAAATACAAATTGTAATCAACAGTTACGGCTCCTACCTGAAAAAAAGCAAGAACTGTTTTCTTGTTAAAAACGATGATAAAAAATTCGAAGTAGCCGCCGGTAAAGTTGAAAGTATAATGATTACCACGGCAGCTACAATAAGCACCGATGCAATCAAATTCGCTGTGGAAAACAATATCGATATCATTTTTCTGGACCATTTTGGTTACCCTTATGGCAGAGTATGGCATTCAAAACTCGGAAGTACTGTTTTAATAAGAAGGCGCCAGCTTGAATATTCGGATAATACAAAGGGTGCCAGAATGGCAAAAGGATGGGTTAACGAAAAAATCAATAATCAGGTAGATTTTCTCAAAGATCTTAAGAAAAACAGGCCTGAATTGAAAGCTGACTTACAGGAATATGTAGATAATATTGAAAACCTGAAGTCCCAGCTTCAGGAAGTCAAAGGCGATCTTGAAGAAGTAAGGGGAACCATCATGGGAATTGAAGGAATGGCTTCCAGAAACTATTTTGAAGCTATCAATCTAATAATGCCTGATAAATGGCAATTTAGCGGCAGAAGTCGCAACCCTGCAGTTGATGGATTTAATTGCCTGCTCAACTATGGGTATGGCGTCCTTTATTCAATGGTTGAAAAAGCCTGTATTATATCGGGCCTTGATCCATATGTGGGTTTTTTGCATACTGACAATTACAATAAGAAATCCCTTGTTTTTGATCTTATTGAACTGTACAGAATACATGCGGACAGGACAGTAGTGAACTTATTTTCAAAAAGGAAAGTCAATGATGAAATGTTTGATTCTATTCCAAACGGGCTTACTTTAAATAAAGAGGGAAAAGCTGTCCTTTTGCAGGTTTTCAATGAAACAATGGAAAAGAAGATATCCTATAATGGCAGAAATATTAAATTGAAAAACACCATGCAATATGACTGTCATAAAATTGCTAATAGTTTGATTAAGTGAGGAATTTTATGCTTGCCTGGGTGGTATATGATATATCAGATAATACCTGCAGAAAACATGTGAGTGATGCGTGTAAGAATTATGGACTCTACAGGGTTCAAAAAAGTGTTTTCCTGGGGGAATTGAACGCAAATGAAAGAGATTCTCTTGCAATCGAGTGTGAAGAAGAAATTGATGAAGATGTAGATTCTGTATATATTTTTCCAATGGATGACCAGTCATTCAAAAAAGTTAAATTGCTGGGGCAGGCTTTTGATAAAAATCTGGTGAGTGACGAAGTTTTAACTACTTTCTTTTAAGAAGAAATATTTGGGGTACAATGAGAGATAGTAGTGTCATAATTACAATTTCTGATGTGATTGAATATCTTTTCTGTCCCCGTTTTATTTATTTTATTTATTGCCTTGGTATCCCGCAGCATGAAGAAAAGCGGTTTAAAGTTTTAAGAGGAAGAGATGTACATGAAATACGTCGAATTACCAATACATCTTATATGAGAAAGAAACTTGGCTGTATATCTAAAGAAAGAAATGTTTTTGTTGCCTCAAAAGTAAATCACATTAAAGGAATTGTTGATGAAGTATTGTTTCTCGAAGACGGGACCGCTGCTCCTCTTGAATATAAGTTTGCAGAATATAAAGACAAAATTTATATGACTCATAAATATCAGCTTTATTTGCAGGCATTGATGATTTCTGAGAATTATGATGTAGAAGTCAATAGAGCTTATATTTGTTATACACGAAGTAATAATATGGTCAAGTCTATTAAAATTGAACCTGAGGATGTGGATGAGGCTATAAAAGTTGCCAAAAAGACAATTGATATAATAGAAAAGGGAGTATATCCAAAGGCAACAAAGTATAAATCCAAATGCATTGATTGTTGTTATAGAAATATTTGCGTATAATTCTTGTATTTATAAGGGATCTGATAGAAATGGTTCAAGAATTGAGATACTTGAAAAGGAGGGATATTAGGGCTTCTTTTGGACAAAAGAGGGTGAAATTTGTGCTGTCAAAATTCAATATCCACTAAAACAAGGATTGAAACTTGATTTAGAATAATCTAACAGATTCCGACAACAGGAGGTCAAAATTCAATATCCACTAAAACAAGGATTGAAACCGATTGGCGACTATAGGGTTGTTGATGAAATTGATAGTCAAAATTCAATATCCACTAAAACAAGGATTGAAACTGATCCAGTGATATGCATCAACCGGATTAAATGTGAGTCAAAATTCAATATCCACTAAAACAAGGATTGAAACAATATCACAGTCACAAAAAAGAAAGAATTAATATTTGGTCAAAATTCAATATCCACTAAAACAAGGATTGAAACTGTTCTACATTGCGCTTTTTGGGGAAATACTCTACCGTCAAAATTCAATATCCACTAAAACAAGGATTGAAACTACTTTGGCATGTCAATTTGTGGGAATCACATATCAGTCAAAATTCAATATCCACTAAAACAAGGATTGAAACAGCCCACCATTGCCATCCGGCAGGATTGTGACCGCTTGTCAAAATTCAATATCCACTAAAACAAGGATTGAAACAGGGATGTAGCACTAAATGACTTAAATCCTTCAATAGTCAAAATTCAATATCCACTAAAACAAGGATTGAAACCAGGCCGTAGAGGAAGGATATCAGACCACTAGGGAGGTCAAAATTCAATATCCACTAAAACAAGGATTGAAACTTGTGATCCTCATAAGTCAACGCCCCTTTCACAGGAGTCAAAATTCAATATCCACTAAAACAAGGATTGAAACTACCAGTCTAATTTTTTGCTGTAGTTAGACTCAAGCCGTCAAAATTCAATATCCACTAAAACAAGGATTGAAACCTTTATATTTCCACAACCTATCGATTTTGTGTCCATGTCAAAATTCAATATCCACTAAAACAAGGATTGAAACCAGTATACACATATTAAATCATTGCTCTGCATCCTCGTCAAAATTCAATATCCACTAAAACAAGGATTGAAACAAATTCTGGTATTTCCCGGAAGATAATACCTGTCTAGTCAAAATTCAATATCCACTAAAACAAGGATTGAAACATTACAGATGGTTCATTCAGTAAAGGTAATTTTGGAAGTCAAAATTCAATATCCACTAAAACAAGGATTGAAACCCTAATAGTAACCTATATATAGTAGCGTAGCGTATAGTGTCAAAATTCAATATCCACTAAAACAAGGATTGAAACCAGGGGAATCGAGGATCTGCACAGGACGGCGGCGGAGTATGGAACGTTCAATTATATGTTCTTTAAGGGTGTGGGGAGAAAGTGACAAGGAGTATGGAGTAAGCTCATACATCGGGATTACCACGGAAAAGAATGAAGTTATCAGACGTATTTTCAATCCTCTATATTCAGCAGTTCTTTAGTTAATTCATAACTGTGTTCCGTGCATGCCGGAGTAGACTCATCAGCACATTCCCTGTATGCAAATCCTGAAAGTTCATAAAGCACCTTGTTCAGGTTTCTTCCTTTTCTGGTCAGGTGATATTCTATGGTTACCGGAGTCTTGGACACAATTACCTTTTCAATTAATCCATCTAGTTCCAGTTGACGCAATTTAGTAGACAGTACCTTACTGCTGAGCTTTGGATTGCTTTTTAAGAATTCATGGAATTGCTTTTTTCCACAGAACATATCCCTGATTATGTTGAGCGTCCATTTCTTGCTTATTAGTTTTATTGCTATGTCTATAGGACTGCGTTCCAGGTCTCCCATGATTTCTCACCAGGTTACCAAATGGTTAGAATAACTATTTATATGTTCTCCTGTTTATGTGGTGATGTGAAAATAAGGAACGGTAGAAATGTATTAGGGACTAAAAATCATACAATGCATTTCTACAAAGTTCTGATTGAGGTGAAAGAAATGACAAAAATATTAAATAGCCTGGTAGGCGAAGCCTTAGTTGGTGAAGGACCGGAAGTTGCACACATAGACCTTGTGATAGGCAGAAAAGGAAGTGCTGTTGAAACTGCATTTATGAATTCCCTTGCAATGCCAAGACAGGGACACTCTCCTTTACTTGCTGTACTTGAACCAAATGTTACACCAAAACCTGCAACACTCCTTGTAAACAAGGTGACAATGAAGAATGTGGCACAGGCATCCCTGATGTTTGGACCTGCACAGGCATCTATTGCAAAAGCTGTGATGGACAGTGTCGATGAAGGAGTTATTCCAAAGGAAGAAGCTGAAGACCTACTAATCATTGTTTCAGTATTCATCGAGTGGGATGCAAAGGACAAGGATAAGATCTACGAATTCAACTACGAAGCTACAAAACTTGCGATCAAGCGTGCAGTTGATGGAACTCCTACCGTTGATGAAGCACTTGCTAAAAAGGACAGTGCAGCACACCCATTTGCATAAATAAAAATATCCTGCAAGATTATTGCAGGACTAACTTACTTTTTAGATTTGGATGTTGTTTTAATTGTTCACTAAAAAGTTCTTTTAAAAAAAAATTACTGCCACATAACCTCAAGAGGCTTCCTGCGTGGGATTCCATATATTTTATACAGAGGATGCCCGAATAAGATTGCATAAGCACTTTTCCTTCCTGCCGGAAAACCAAGTTCTTTCTGAAGAGGTTCGTAAGATGTGGCAGCCGCAGCAACAAAGCCAGCCCAGCATGTACCTACTCCAAATGCCGGTGCGGTAATATCAAAATGCGTGAGGGCGATTATGGCATCAACAGATGCGATCGGATTTTCTTCAGGAATATGTGCGAAAAGCAGATGCGGAGCATCCCGGCAAATGATATCATTTCCATTCTCCCATGCTGAAATTAGTGAAGGTACGTAGCCACTCATGGGATGAGAGGTATTCACAAGAGTCTTCATCCATTCGATTGTGAGTCCTGCAATCTTCCGGACTCTTTCCGGGTCATGAACAACGAGCCACTGAACCGGCTGGCCATTGGTTCCCGATGCAGCATAGCGGGCAATGTCAAGAATCTCTAAAACTTTCTCCCGTGGAACAGGTTCTTTTGTAAAATGCCTCACTGACCTGCGTTTCTTAAGATAGAAACCTATATCTTCAGTTGAGATATCACCAACGCCGTCAGGAAGTGCGACTTTCTCATCTGGACGCAGATCCAGAATCAGCGCCTGAGATGGACAGAAAACCTCACAGTGTCCGCATTTGATGCAGCGTAGAACATTTGCTTCCTGCACCTGTGGAAGATTTGATTCTTCAGCCAACTCGATTATACGCGTTGTACATACTTTTGTGCAAATACCGCGTCAAAATTCAATATCCACTAAAACAAGGATTGAAACAGAGGATTATCCAATTCCAGGATCTCATCTAGTTGAGTCAAAATTCAATATCCACTAAAACAAGGATTGAAACCCTCTTTGCTAAATTCTTATGCAATTCCCCATTTCTGTCAAAATTCAATATCCACTAAAACAAGGATTGAAACAAGAATTTGTAAGATTGCTTACAGACGATGATCACAGTCAAAATTCAATATCCACTAAAACAAGGATTGAAACAAGATATATTTCTACGAAAGAATAAGGTATATAAGGTCAAAATTCAATATCCACTAAAACAAGGATTGAAACCCTGTGGCGTTGGTGTATTTGCTGCAGGCAAATTTGTCAAAATTCAATATCCACTAAAACAAGGATTGAAACTCCATGTCAAGTATTACCTCGACTTCTGCATCTCTTGTCAAAATTCAATATCCACTAAAACAAGGATTGAAACCGTTTGGCTCGAATTCTTCCTGGTAAAAGCGGTCAATGTCAAAATTCAATATCCACTAAAACAAGGATTGAAACATCTTGGATGTGTCCAGTTCAAAGTTTTTGTCAATGTCAAAATTCAATATCCACTAAAACAAGGATTGAAACGATGATTGGAAAGAGAAGGAAAACAGAACTACAGTAGGTCAAAATTCAATATCCACTAAAACAAGGATTGAAACAATATTTCCATACTAATCATAGATAAGTCATTATTACGTCAAAATTCAATATCCACTAAAACAAGGATTGAAACATTTCTCCTGGATTATCACATATACGGATAGCATACTGTCAAAATTCAATATCCACTAAAACAAGGATTGAAACAACATACTTTGTCCTTCATTATTTCACCTCATATTAGTCAAAATTCAATATCCACTAAAACAAGGATTGAAACTATTTTTGTATACCTCATACAATCCATAAAGAAAAGTCAAAATTCAATATCCACTAAAACAAGGATTGAAACTAAATTATCTCCTTTTGTACAGAAGACGGCTGAATTGTCAAAATTCAATATCCACTAAAACAAGGATTGAAACTCTCTTCAATCCTGTCAGGTTCTGCAGAATCACAATATGTCAAAATTCAATATCCACTAAAACAAGGATTGAAACCTCTTGCATCTTTCCATATCTAAATTTTCTACCATTGTCAAAATTCAATATCCACTAAAACAAGGATTGAAACAGCCATATCTAATGAGTAATAATTTCTTTATTGGAGTCAAAATTCAATATCCACTAAAACAAGGATTGAAACACATACTATTGTCAGATACTGTCTATGATGTAAAAGTCAAAATTCAATATCCACTAAAACAAGGATTGAAACTTGTACCCGAAGTCAATTGCATAGACGTGCTGGCCGTGTCAAAATTCAATATCCACTAAAACAAGGATTGAAACAGTGGTGCAAATACTCCATCAAGTACCAATCCCTTTGGTCAAAATTCAATATCCACTAAAACAAGGATTGAAACTCTCCGCCATTGTAAACTCGTTTCTTGCCTGCTTTCTTGTCAAAATTCAATATCCACTAAAACAAGGATTGAAACTTTTGTACTTCCTGTGCATCGCCTGCGAGTTTGACCAGTCAAAATTCAATATCCACTAAAACAAGGATTGAAACTGGAGAATCCTGAATACATGGGAGATGTCCAGGCATTGTCAAAATTCAATATCCACTAAAACAAGGATTGAAACTACTTGTGGCATTAAAGTTCTTTTCTGATACCAGAGTCAAAATTCAATATCCACTAAAACAAGGATTGAAACTTCATGTAATGCCCGTCCTTCACTTTCTGATCCATTTGTCAAAATTCAATATCCACTAAAACAAGGATTGAAACATCCATGTGTAACTGTTTCGTTCCATATTAATGTGTCAAAATTCAATATCCACTAAAACAAGGATTGAAACAGGGATTAAAACAATATCCTATTAATAGGAAAACCTCGTCAAAATTCAATATCCACTAAAACAAGGATTGAAACTCTTTCACAGTATCTCAGTAATCTTTACTTAAGTGGGTGTCAAAATTCAATATCCACTAAAACAAGGATTGAAACTGATACAAGCACACAGGAATTAGGACCAGTAAGTCATAGTCAAAATTCAATATCCACTAAAACAAGGATTGAAACAGAATATTGGGGGGAAGTAATGAAGAAAGTAATTCTTTTGTCAAAATTCAATATCCACTAAAACAAGGATTGAAACCTCCAAATTCGCCATCAGCCGACCTCCCGCCTCAATTGTCAAAATTCAATATCCACTAAAACAAGGATTGAAACGACAATATGTCTATTTTTGGTTGTGTTTCGCTATAGTCAAAATTCAATATCCACTAAAACAAGGATTGAAACATCCTTTCTCTTCGAATTCGTATTCAAGCGCCTTTCTAAGTCAAAATTCAATATCCACTAAAACAAGGATTGAAACCTGGTGCACCGTCGGGTTTCTCTGCCTCGTAGAATTCTGCGTCAAAATTCAATATCCACTAAAACAAGGATTGAAACAATCTGTTTTTAGTGGTGATCTTGAGGATTTCTGTGTCAAAATTCAATATCCACTAAAACAAGGATTGAAACCCGTTCATCTGGTGGGTACTGATTGCGGATACTTGTCAAAATTCAATATCCACTAAAACAAGGATTGAAACTGCCTTCATGATGTAGCATTGATGCAGATTTGCCAGCGTCAAAATTCAATATCCACTAAAACAAGGATTGAAACTCAATTACAGCAGATGAGTCAGGCATGGTTTACGTGGGTCAAAATTCAATATCCACTAAAACAAGGATTGAAACTTGATTTGTATACTCTTTATATGTGTATACAAGTCTGGTCAAAATTCAATATCCACTAAAACAAGGATTGAAACTACGTTTGATCCAGCAAGACCAACTTCTACATACCTTGGTCAAAATTCAATATCCACTAAAACAAGGATTGAAACTTGTATGGAACAGTCTATGATGCATCTACTGGTCAGCGTGTCAAAATTCAATATCCACTAAAACAAGGATTGAAACTGAGTCATATCAATCCTCATTTACAGCAACAAATAACGTCAAAATTCAATATCCACTAAAACAAGGATTGAAACCATAACTATATAGTCAACATCTTCCAGAACTGCAAAAGTCAAAATTCAATATCCACTAAAACAAGGATTGAAACTAATCACCGTATGTGTGCCAGGTGCGAATGATCTCTGTCAAAATTCAATATCCACTAAAACAAGGATTGAAACGTGAGGAGAGGAGAAAATATGATGCTAGTACGGGGGTCAAAATTCAATATCCACTAAAACAAGGATTGAAACTATTCCCACGAATTGAGGCGGAATATGTATGTGAGTCAAAATTCAATATCCACTAAAACAAGGATTGAAACTTCCTTAATGGAGCGTTTTTCTCCAATCCTGATAGAGTCAAAATTCAATATCCACTAAAACAAGGATTGAAACTATTGTTATATAAGAGTGTATCAAATTGTAGGTGATTGTCAAAATTCAATATCCACTAAAACAAGGATTGAAACTCTGGTCCTGGAGCCTTTTCTTTTGTACCCTCGTCGTCAAAATTCAATATCCACTAAAACAAGGATTGAAACTTATCCAGGAATGTTACTTCAATTCCATTCTCCAATTCGTCAAAATTCAATATCCACTAAAACAAGGATTGAAACTCGATTATCAGCCCGCTGCAGTTGAAATTGGACATGGTCAAAATTCAATATCCACTAAAACAAGGATTGAAACCCGGATAGAAAACCATCACCAGGGAATACAAATTCGTGGTCAAAATTCAATATCCACTAAAACAAGGATTGAAACTATCCTTTATAGATTTAGGTTATAATTGAGCATAGTCAAAATTCAATATCCACTAAAACAAGGATTGAAACCTGTTGCCAGAGGTAGAATGGGGACCACTGCTGCTACTGTCAAAATTCAATATCCACTAAAACAAGGATTGAAACTATTGTTATATAAGAGTGTATCAAATTGTAGGTGATTGTCAAAATTCAATATCCACTAAAACAAGGATTGAAACTCTGGTTCTGGAGCCTTTTCTTTTGTACCCTCGTCGTCAAAATTCAATATCCACTAAAACAAGGATTGAAACCCAGTGGAGCAATTATTACAGTTGAGGCTTCCAATAGTCAAAATTCAATATCCACTAAAACAAGGATTGAAACCTGTGTTCCCTGATGACTTGCTGGCTCTCGAAAAATTGTCAAAATTCAATATCCACTAAAACAAGGATTGAAACTATACCGATACGGGTTCATACTCTGCACAAATTATGTCAAAATTCAATATCCACTAAAACAAGGATTGAAACCTGATGAGATGTCCCTTCCCATTCATGAAAGACTGGAGTCAAAATTCAATATCCACTAAAACAAGGATTGAAACAGGCTCAGTTCAGGGTGCTGCCCCTTGAACTTAGTCAAAATTCAATATCCACTAAAACAAGGATTGAAACTCCAATTCTTTCAGAACTGCCCTCCTGACAAGATCTGGTCAAAATTCAATATCCACTAAAACAAGGATTGAAACTAATTACAGAATACGTATCACTTCACATTAACATTTCGTCAAAATTCAATATCCACTAAAACAAGGATTGAAACATGTTGTGCCTGTGCCGTCATCAAAATTGTAGTAGTCAAAATTCAATATCCACTAAAACAAGGATTGAAACCTCATTTTTTTGCTATCGCCAGCAATATCAGTATTGTCAAAATTCAATATCCACTAAAACAAGGATTGAAACTCACTTTTACTACTAGGCAGCGTGGTTTGTCATATCCGTCAAAATTCAATATCCACTAAAACAAGGATTGAAACATATCAATATGTTTCACTTGTGGTGAACTGCTTGTTGTCAAAATTCAATATCCACTAAAACAAGGATTGAAACATAAACACTATGGGCTTACTGTCATAAAACATATAGGGTCAAAATTCAATATCCACTAAAACAAGGATTGAAACCTGTGAAAAAACTTTCACAGAAGAATTCAAACTAGTCAAAATTCAATATCCACTAAAACAAGGGTTATAAAGTACCTTAATACAATTCAG
>NZ_MAFX01000058.1:0-58136 GCF_001683555.1 Methanohalophilus sp. DAL1
GAGGCTTTTAGTCCATGACAAGAAAACCAGCAAGTATGTACAGGAACATTAAACAGCGCTCATATACACGCAGAAAGTACATGGGTGGTGTTCCGGGAAGCCAGGTAATACACTACGACATGGGAAATAAGACTGCAGATTTCCAGATCAAGATGTCACTTATATCTGAAGAGAAATGTCAGATGAGACACACAGCTCTCGAAGCAGCAAGGATATCAGCTAACAGGCATATGATCTCCAAAGTAGGCCGTATCAGTTACCATTTCAAATTAAGAGTTTATCCTCACGAGGTCCTGAGAGAAAACAAACAGGCAACCGGTGCAGGTGCAGACCGTGTATCCAGTGGTATGAGAAAAGCATTCGGAAAAGCTGTAGGTACCGCAGCAAGAGTCTCTGCCGGGCAGAAGATATTCACTGTTTCTGTCAATAAGAAGAATTTCAAGCATGCTAAAGCTGCACTTAAAAGAGCAGGACAGAAGCTTCCAACACCAATAAGAATTGTTGTTGACGAAGGCGCAGAGCTGGTACAATAAAACCAGCTTTTGAGGAGGGAACACTTATGGAAGACTATGAATCCTTGCTTGACCGGGCAATGGAAAACCTGCCGGAAACCGAGACAACAGATGAGCGTTTTGTAATTCCGGAACCCAAGATCTATTTTGAGGGAAAAACAACGGTACTGGACAATTTCGCACAGATCAGAAGTGTCCTTAACCGTGATGCAGACCATCTGATGAAGTACCTCACAAGGGAACTGGGTACCGCCGGTAAGGTCGAAGGTGGCAAGGCCATATTTCAGGGGAAGTTCCCTGTCCAGGCTATCAAGTCCAACATAACTGCATATGCTGATGAATATGTCATATGTTCGGAATGCAACAGGCCAGATACGAAACTTGTGAAGGTTGACAGAGTCCTAATGATGAGATGTGCCGCATGTGGTGCGCACAGGCCTGTCAAGAAAAGGAAAGCCACTGCACCTACCCCTGAATCAGCCCTTGAAGAGGGGAAAGAATATGAAGTCAAGATTGATGCTGTTGGTTCCAAGGGAGACGGAATCGCCAAGATGGCAAAATTCACGATTTTCGTTCCTGGTACTGCCAAGGGCGATGTCTTAAAGATCAGGATCAAAAAAATCAGTGGAAACCTGGCTTTTGCAGAGAAGGCTAATTAAGGAGCAATACCCAATGGCAGTCGATGAAAAGGGCCAGGGAATCAATATTTTTTCGATCCCCGGCCTAAACATTGACCTCGAAGATTCAAACGGCTCTTTACAGTTAAATTCCCGGGGCCAGCTTAGATATGCCTGCTCACCTATCCTGAAAAAAATTAATGAAAGGTTAGGAGAAGAAAAACCCGTACGTATGGGCAAGGACAGGGTGATTGCTTCTACCTGGCTGCCCCCAATCCCGAGCGGTCCTTTCAAAAGACTCCTGAACGCTGAAGTACAGCATGCTTTGGGAAAACGGGTTCCTGAAACCGTTTCTTTTGAGATCACACGGCAATGCAAATGTAATTGTGATCATTGCATCATAAGTGGGGGAGAGGAAGATATTGACACAGAAACTGTCAAGAAAACCATAGATGATGCTCTTGACATGGGTGCATTCATAATTATTTTTACAGAAGGAGATCCTCTTCTCAGGGAAGATATTTTTGAATTAATAGATTATGTCGACAAGGAACGTGCAATTGTCAATATGTACACACCTGGAACAGACATGAATCCGCAGACGGCAAGAAAACTAAAACAAGCCGGCCTGCATAATCTTCTGGTCAGCATATATTCAACTGATCCCGAAAAGCATAATGCGGTAAGAAGACTTGAGGGTGCATTTGATATGGCTACAGCTGCCATTAAATATGGACTTGATGCCGATTTATTAGTCACTATGTGCACCCATGCCTCCCCGAAAAATATGGATGAACTCCCACAACTCTATGCTCTTGCAACAGAGATGGGAGTGAGCGAATTTTCAATCTGGGAAAGCGCTCCGAAAAAAAAGGGTGATGCTATTATCTCATCTGAGGACAGGGAAAAAGTCCTTGAAATGCACCATAAGGCCAATTCCACAGAAACGGGCCCCAGAATATTTACCAATAGTTATTTTGAAGGTGAGATGCTGGGTTGCATGGCGGCTCAGCGCTGGATGCATATCTGCGTGGACGGATCGGTCAAGCCCTGCCCATATATCCCATTCAGTTTTGGCAACATACAGGACCAACAGTTAAGAGACATCTGGAAGAACATGAAAAAAGCCCCCCGATTTGAATCCGGGGATGTATTCTGCCAGATGCAGATGCCACAATATCTTGAACTTGTGGAAAAGATTCCAGATGGAACTGTCCCTCCCTATCCATTTGACAAAATCTAATAAATCATACCAATGACAAAATAAACCAGATTAATCTTGAGGATATGCATGAATGTGAAACTAGATCCCTGGGGCTCGTCAAATATCGACGACTATTCAAAATTGTTCGATGAATTTGGAATACAGCGTTTTGATGAACTTCTGTTCGGGATTGAGCAACCCAGCTCTTACATGAGAAGGAAGATTATCTTTGGCCACAGGGATTATGACATGATAACCCGGGCCATGAACGACAATGACCCGTTTGCGGTAATGAGCGGGTTCATGCCTTCCGGAAAAGTCCATCTTGGTGGAAAAATGGTCATGGACCAGATCGTCTGGCACCAGCAGATGGGCGGTGAGGCTTTTGTGGGTATTGCCGACAGGGAAGCATATTCAGTTAGGGGATATTCCTGGGAAAAATGTAAAAAAATTGGAATTGAAGAATATATCCTTAGCCTGATTGCCCTGGGATTTGAACCAGAGGGACATATTTATTTCCAGTCCCAATCCAGAAATGTAAAGGATCTGGCCTTTGAAATGGGTGTCAAGGCAAATTTCTCGGAACTCAGCGCCATATATGGTTTCAATGGACAGACCAATATAGCACATATGGTCAGTGCCCTCTCACAGAGTGCGGATATCCTCCAGCCCGAACTTGAAGAATTCGGCGGACCCAAGCCGACAGTTGTTCCTGCGGGGGCCGATCAGGACCCGCACATGAGACTCACCCGGGGACTTGCCAACAAAATGAACATGTTCCTTATCGAAAAAAGGACGGATAAGAATAACGTGCCCTTTGTCAGTGTCCGAAGCAAGACCGCACCTGTTGATGCACTTGAAGAGGTTTCAGAGGCATTGCCCTGGGATACGAAACTGTTCGAGGGGCATGTAGATATCTTTGGCGTGGACGACCTGACCAAACTTAAGGAAATCACAATGGAAGTCGAAATGAATAACGGAGGATATGGATTCCTTCCACCGGCTTCGACCTATCATCGCTTTATGTCCGGTTTGCAGGGGGGTAAGATGTCAAGCAGTGTACCTGACAGCCTGATTGCCCTTACCGATGATCCGGATGATGCCGCCCGCAAGGTTAAGAAGGCAAAGACGGGCGGGCGTATGACCCTGAAGGAACAAAAGGAACTCGGGGGACAGCCCGACGAATGTTCGGTCTATGAGTTACTCGTATTCCATCTTAGTGACGACGACGGGGAACTGGCACAAATTCATTCCGAATGTTTGGATGGCAGTCGCATGTGCGGAAGTTGCAAGGGACTGGCAGCAGAACGTATGGCAGAATTCCTCAAAGACCATCAGGAAAAAAGGGAACTGGCACGCGAGAGACTTGAAGAATACGGACTCTGATACTTAAAGGGAGATACTATGGAAAACCTCAATCTTACACTGAATGAAAAGGAAGTACTTCTCTTCCTCGAACAAAAAGGTACTGCAAGTCCCGCAGATATAGCCGATGGAACATCCCTGAAAATAGAGAATGCTACACAGGCCTCTTTTTTGCTTGAAGAAAAGGGTCTTGCAGAAGTTAAGGATGAAGTATCGGAAAAATATCGCCTCAGTGCAGAGGGTGTGCAATATGCCGAAAAAGGTCTTCCTGAAAGACAGGTGCTCAATAGGATCGACGGGCCTACTTCTATAAAGAATTTACAGGAAATGCTATCTCCCGGGATTATGGGAATTGCAACCGGATGGCTTAAGAGAAAAGGCTGGGCATCCATTGAAAAAGGAAATATCATACCCGCAGCAGATGTATCCGAAACCGCAGACGAGATTGCCCTGGCAAAACTCGGTGAGACGGCGGCTTCCCTTGAAGAAACCGGAATTGACCAGAAGGTTATGAAGGACCTGCTCAAACGCAAACTGGTAGAAAAAGAAGAAACCAAAAGCCGTACTATCACAATTACAGCTGAGGGGCAAAAAATCGCTGCATCCGGCCTCGAACTTACCGAAGATATCACCCAGCTGACCTCCCGGATGCTCAAAAGCGGAGAATGGAAGAACAAGACGTTCCGTTCATACAATATTGACAAACCGCCAAAGAAAGTGTATGCAGCAAAAATCCACCCCTACCAGCGCCTGATAGACCAGATGCGCCAGATATTCCTGGAAATGGGGTTCACTGAAATCAAGGGAGATATTATACAGAGCTCTTTCTGGAACTTTGATGCCCTTTTCCAGCCACAGGACCACCCTGCCCGGGAAATGCAGGATACATTCCATCTGGAATCCCATTCACAGTTGCCGGGCGAATACGTGGAAACTGTCTGTTCCATGCATGAAAAGGGCGGTGACATTGAATCCAGGGGATGGGGTGGTAAATGGGATCGTGACGTAGCAAAACGCAATGTATTGCGCACACATACCACCTCGGTCAGTATCAAACACCTGGCTGATAATCCAAAACCACCGGTCAAAGCTTTTTGTATAGACAGGGCATATCGCCGGGAAACAATTGATCCCACACATACCCCTGAATTCGAGCAGCTGGAAGGTGTGGTAATGGACAGGAACATGTCCTTTGCCAACCTGCTGGGATGCCTGAAGGAATTCTATCACAGGATGGGATTCGAGAACGTCAGGTTCAGGCCCGGGTACTTCCCCTATACCGAGCCCAGTGTCGAACCCGAGGTTTATATTGAGGAACTGGGATGGGTTGAGCTCGGCGGTGCCGGTATATTCAGAAAAGAAGTAACTGAACCTCTCGGCATCAAAGAACCGGTTTTGGCATGGGGCCTTGGTGTCAGCCGCCTGGCAATGCTGAGATTGGGTTTGAAGGACCTGCGTGAATTATACCAGTCCGACATTGAGTGGTTGCGCAAAAGCCCTGTCTGCAAACTCTGATTCAAAGCAGTCGGGCCAGCAGTGACTTCCTGTGAAGAGAGATAAAGCAAAAGTCAATTATCTCAGATATTTCATTGATCTTATTTAAAAAATAGATTTTAAAAATAAGTTTCTTTGCTTGGACAGAGAGTTCTATTTAGTAGATGTCTTTGAGTTTTTGCAAGATAAAGAAAATCCTCATATTACTCCAGTCGTAAGAAGAGGAAACAATATCAAGCAGATGTTTATCGGGAGAAAAGCAAGGTCTGCTGAATATGTAATGAAGAATGCTCAAAGACAAGAAGTTCAGCTGGATATTGTAATTGATGTGAAGTATCTGAAAGGTAAAAGAGGAAAATATGAATGTGAAAACCTTGGGTTTGTTGTTTATGGAGTTAAGTGGTCTCCAAGGAAGGTTAGTAACGTCTACAAAAGACGGTTTGCTATCGAATCATCTTACAGGATGAGAAATATTGTTAAACCAAGGACATCAACAAAAGATGTAACTTTCAGATATTTCTTTACAATAATATGATTCCTGCTCAGAAATGTATGGCTATATCTCCAGAAAAAGCATTTTACCAGAGTGAAACAAGGTCCTCCTACTATCAATGAGGATATGTTCAGGTTCGATAAATTCTTTCTCTTGATAGAGGATTGGCTTAGGAGAAAGTTGAGGATTCGAGTAGTAGTGGAGTGTTTGAGGTGATATAATCGATTAAATACAAAAAAAGGAAAAATTAGTGAACTACTGAATTTTTATGGCCATTTCATTTGTCTGTCCTTTGCAAGATTCATGGCATTGGCAGAAAGTATTTATTATGTGACATAGTTAGAACATAATGCAACATCATAACGATGTTAGTGGGGTTCAGCCAGTCTTGACGGAATAACTGAACCCCATGCCCGGAGGCATGATTATGTTGGCTTTGAGGATACTTAAAGTTTGGCTTATCTTGCCTCTGGAGAATGAAATTGAGGTAAGAAGAAATGAAGAATGGTAAAGGTATAAGAATAGGCTCACTTTTCATGGCGATGCTTATTTTGAGTATGGCTTTTGTTCCTGGTGTGATGGCACAAGCTGAAATGTCAGAAAAAGATGAATATGTTAATACAATAGACATTACAGATGAAGTATCATTGTCTAAAGAAGAAATTGTACAAAAATCAAAAAATATTAAAGTACTAAAAGAAACTGAATACGAAAAAATTGTATCAATCAATGCAGATGATGGGTCAGTTGCATATGCGATTTCTTGGGCAGATGACAAGAATCCTAAAAGAACTAATTTTGCATTTGTAAACAAGAGCGAGCTGAAATCTGTTAAAAAATTATCCTCGGAGCAATTCAACGATGATTTATTAGTTGCCTCCACAATCTCAGCAGCAAGATCTGAATTTTGGAATGGAAGTTATGTGGAATCATATGGAGATGAATTGACAGGCGGTGTTCATATATATTTCTCCCCTCGTGATGCATCATATGTTGCGAATGTGGGTTCCGTTTGTGCAGGAGCTTTGGCATCTTCACTAGATGGAGTACTTCCATTTGCTGATATAATAGCTGCAGTGCTGGTTATTGCAATACAGACGGTATATTGGTCAGAACAAAATTCAGATGAGAGCCTGGATGTTAAAATACCTTATGCAGACGCACTTAGTTATCCCACATTAGGATTCGGTTATGTTAAAATAGGTTCTAATTGGTATAAGATTTAAATAAAGTAACTTGGCTGATTTTCAAATCAGCCTATTTAATTTTGGTGATACATATGAAGAACACTAAATTATGGGGTATTCTACTTCAATCTTTTGTATTAATTGCAATGATTTTTTTCAGTATTTTTTTGCCACGATATGAAAATGTAACTTTTCTTGCTGTTTGGATCGGTTTTTTTTGTGGAAGTCTCTTTAGATATGCTAGTTACTATCGAAAAACAGGCAAATATTATTAACCTTTTGACTTTAAAATTTTTATAATTGGTAATAAGTTTGCCTCTGGAGGGACCATCCCCCTCCATTCCCACAACCGCATCAATAAGTGATAGTTGTGGAGTTGCCACATTGTAAATATCCAGGAGAATTTCACTAAATATCAGAGGGTCAGCCATCATATGTGCTTCCTTCCTGATGCGCAGCGGAACAGCACCGAACATATTTTTCACTGCACCTGTCATCGTTGTGAGTTCATGGGTCTTGAGTTTGGGCAGGTTAATGATATAATCAGCATCCAATACGCTGTCACTCACATAGATCTCATCCAAACGCAGGGGGTTTTCAGGTTTTACTTTACTAAAACCTGCAGTCTGGAAATTTACAACTTCACCTCCACCATCCAGAGCAGCTTGCTTCATACCGGATTCCTCGAGTGCTTCTGCGGTGGCTCCTGCAGATGTAATACCGGCACAATCCCCTACAACGGGATGAGCACCCGCCTCGCTTACAATTTCACATACTGCACGGACAAGAGAGGGATGGGTCGTAGCTGCATCTTCAGGTTTCCGGGCAGCAAGCACATTGGGCTTAATCAAGATGCGCATACCTGCTTTGATTTCATCAAAACAACCAAGCAAGTCGATTGCCTCCTTTACTGCCTGCTTGGAGGTGGAATAATCCGCACAGTGAACTAATGCTACCCGGTTATGACTCATAATAGGAATAATCAGGAAAAGTGCTTAAAAGATTTATTGGACGTATGGTTATTACTTTTTATTCCCTCGACTATGCCCATGATATAGGCAGGGATTGCCCCCATAGCCGTGCACGTCTCACAGGAAGTACCGCCACTACTTATATCAAGGTGGGCAGGAGCCTGCTTTATAATTGATTTTGGCAATCCTTTCCTGCCAAGTCCAACGAGGAACAGATAAGAATCGTGATGCAATATTCCCTGTGCAGCATCCATAGCTGTCATTCTTTTAGATCCATCTGTTTTGGAAGTGGTTGCAACAGGTTTGCCAAAATGTGCCGGAAAACCTTTTTTTGGAAGATCCTGTACAAAAAAATGATGGTCCTCATTGAGCTGTTGCAGATAAGCTCCTGATTCCCCTATTGTTGTTTTTTCCACAACGTACCTCACAAGTTCATCTTTTTCCATATCAAAAGGAAAATCAAAAAGGGCAAGGCTAAAACCAAATATCTTGCAAATCGGGGCTGCCCGGGCAATGGCCCTATAATGGGCATCAAGGACCTTTATACGATCATAAGTATTGACAATTCCAAGGGTCTGCATATTATTCTCTCCTCCATACCATCACGTGTTGGCTGCAATTTTCCAGGTATTCACAGCATGCACAATCATCCCACAATTTTTTTCTGGAGGGAATGATTACTTCAATAAAGCCTGATTTCCTGAAAAAGGATGAGGCTGTGGTTCTTGCATATACTGCACTTCCCGATGAGAAATTCAGGGCACTGGAGACCAGCAAAGAGCCGATCCCTTTATTCCTGAATGAGGGGTGAACTGCAACACTATGTACCTCCTCAATGTAATCCCTTACAAATGCTACTGTGCCCACTACTTTGCCATCAACTCTTGCCAGCAGAAAATTCCCTGTATCCAGATCTTGCCCATCAAGAAAATAGGTAGAGAGTAACGAGTCTATAGCTGTCCTATCATCCGCAGCTGCCTGACATATTGTAATGTCCTCTGTAAGATGCATGATCTCTGAATCCTGTCCCTGAGGAGAGAGGTTTTATATAAATAGATGTTGCAGATACCAGCCGCCAGTTATAAATATAAATCCATTTATTCCTGCCTTCAATCTTTCTTCGACCAGGAAGACGATTCTTCTCATTATCGGGGTGAAATATGTTAGAAATACTCAAGAAATCCCTGAAAAAAGCCCCTATCGTAAAACGAGGTACATATCCCTATTTCATACATCCGGTTACAGATGGTGTACCTGCAATAGATCCCAAACTGCTTGATGAGATCAGTGACTACATCATAGAGTACTGCGATATAAACGTTGACCGGATCCTGTCTATTGAAGCGATGGGAATCCCCCTTGCAACAGCAATATCCCTGAAAACAGGCATCCCATTTTCTATCGTGCGCAAAAGGCAATACCAATTGCCCGGTGAAATAAGGATATCCCAGAGCACAGGATATTCTAAAGGTGAACTTTATATAAACGGCGTTGAAAAAGGTGAACGTATACTGCTTGTTGATGACGTAATCAGCACAGGAGGTACCCTGCGCTTTCTGGTAAAGGCCCTGGAAGAAAAAGGAGTTACTATAAGCGATATAGTAGTTATTATAGGTAGGGGAGATGGTGTACAGCAACTTGCAGGACAAGGAATAAGGGTCAAAACACTTGTAGATATAGCTGTGAATGAGGACGGGGTTTCAATACTGGAGGACACCGGTGAAACTAATTGAGAATTTTGACATTGACCTGGAATCCATTGTTAATATGATTGTTCAGGAAAAAGCCACAAAGGTCGGCCTCCAGCTGCCTGAAGGCTTCAAACGCCAGGCAATGAAGATCGCGGGATATATAGAGGATAATACCGATGCAGAAACTCTCATTTCAGGCAACCCCTGTTATGGGGCATGTGATCTTGATATACAACTTGTCAAAGATACCGATCTTGTATTCCACTTCGGCCATTCCAGGCTTGAACCTTTTGAAAATGTAGTTTATATTGAAGCACCCTCACACCTCGATATAAGTAATGTGGTTTTTCAGGCTGCAGACAAACTTAAAGGAAAAAGGATAGGCCTCCTTACGACTGTACAGCACGTGCATAAACTGGAAGAAGTCAGGAAAATCCTTGAAAAAAAAGGATTCGAAACCATTATCGGAAAAGGAGATGGAAGGATCGTGCATCCGGGACAGGTACTTGGCTGCAATTTTTCAGCTGCATATGACATAACCTGTGAAGAATACCTGTATATTGGCGGCGGGAAGTTTCATCCGCTGGGTATAGCCCTTTCAACAGGCAAACCCATACTCTGTGCGAATCCGTTTACTTCATCCGTAGAGTACATCGACCTCAAGCAAATCATGAAACAGAGATATGCAGCAATTGCAAAAACCATGGAAGGAAAGAGGTTCTGTATACTGGTGTCCACTAAACCCGGTCAGGAAAGAATGGAACTTGCCAGGAATATAAGGGACATTGCCAGGGAAAAAGGAAAAGAGGCATCAATTGTAACAATGGATCTCATAACACCCGACCAGCTCCTGCAATTCCAGGCGGATGCATATGTCAATACTGCATGTCCCAGGATTGCAATCGACGAGGCAGGGAGATTCCCGGCCCCCATGTTAACTCCCCCTGAATTTGAGATCGTACTGGGGATACGTGAATGGGAAGAACTGGTTTTTGATGAGATAAGGGAATGATAGGTCAACTACCCCTCCCTGCCGGAAGGGGCTTGTAAGTAAATCATTGTGCTGTATCCTGTACAGTACTCATCCCTACATTCGGCTGGTTGACAGACAGCCTACTCAGGCAAGTTATACCTGCATGAGCAATGTTTCGTGCAGCGTTGAGGTCAGCATGTATTTGAAATCCACAATTGCGACAACGGTAAGAACTACCATCCCTGTTTCCCCTATAAGTATGTCCACATTTGGAACACTTCTGACTGGAATACCGGGGGTCAACAGAAATAACCCGTTTTCCAAGGGCTTCTGCCTTATAGCGAATAAACTGTTCCAGTTGATAAAAACTCCAATTGCTGAGTTTCCTGTTAAAATTCTTACCCTTTCGATTCTGGACACGAATACTTGTCAAATCTTCAAGAGCAATCACATCATAAGGCATATTGACAATTTCTTTGGCAATACAATGATTAACATCAGTCACAAACCGTCTTTCCTTTCTGCGAATCTTCTTCAAGAGACGTTTAGCAGATTTGGTGCCTTTGGACTGAAGTTCCTGCCTGAGATGTGCATATTTGGCCCTTGTGTTTTTGACCTCTTTACTGTTAAAAAAGACATTATTAGAACATACAGCAACATTAACAATCCCTCTGTCTACACCCATAACAGTATTACCAGTTGGTTCAGGAGATTCTTTTCGAAGAGTTACATGCAGATAGAACACATCGTTTGCTGTGTCATACCTAAGTGTAGAACTCCTGATTTCCCAATTGATATATTGTTTGTAGTATTCAGGGAGTGTAAAGTGGACCTTCACTCTGCCATCAGCAGATGCAATAGAAGCAAATCCATGTTCAAAAATAATACGGATAACACGTTTATTGTATCTGATTGCAGAGAAAGGTTTACTCACAGGAAGGCGCATTTTCTTAACAGCCTTGAGTGCTTCACAGGCAACATCCCTTGCACCCTGAACAAGTGCAGAAGGAAGTTGTGGATACTGTTCTCTAATGTCTTTGTAAGTAGCGTGATGGATAGAGACTTTGGAATGAGTATGATTGGCAAACCCATACTCAGCAACTATGTTGAACACATTGTTAAAACAAACAACAGTGTTTTTGAGACTTGTTTTGTCTTCCTCAGACATATCAAGTTTCAATTTAATAGTCCTATC
The DNA here is from genome assembly GCF_001683555.1 of Methanohalophilus sp. DAL1. Classification (NCBI taxonomy): domain Archaea; kingdom Methanobacteriati; phylum Methanobacteriota; class Methanomicrobia; order Methanosarcinales; family Methanosarcinaceae; genus Methanohalophilus; species Methanohalophilus sp. DAL1. The sequence goes on from NZ_MAFX01000058.1 coordinate 11,703, forward strand.
CATACTCATATATTAACCACAATAACATAAATAGTTCACGTGATAAGTATGCAAAACAAAAGTAAGAAACATTCCTCTCCTACCTTACGGAAGGAGTCTCCTGTTTCAAAAGAGATGAAACAGCGAAAACTCGAGATGTTATTGCAAAAGGTCAGGGGGTTTGAGGATCCCGATCCTACACTGGAACAATATGCCACACCCGCACCTCTTGCTGCTGAATTATTACATTTCGCATACATGAAGGGAGATATTGAAGGTACGGTTTTTGATATGGGATGTGGCACCGGGATACTTGCAATCGGTGCCGCATTGCTGGGAGCCACAAAGGTTGTCGGATATGATAGTGACCCGCAAGCAATAAATGTTGCAAGAGAAAATGCCGTGTTGATGGATGTTGAAGTCGAATTTGTTAATTGCCCTATAGAAAAGGTAAATGGAAAAGCGAACACTGTTGTAATGAATCCCCCGTTTGGCGCCCAATGTAAGGGAAATGACAGACCTTTCCTCTCAGCTGCCCTAAATGCAGGGAATACTATCTATTCGATTCATAACAGCGGAAGTTTTAACTTTATAAGACAATACATAAAGCCATCAGTTGTTACCGAGTGGTATACTACATCTTTCCCGCTAAAAAGAACATTTAAATTCCATAAAAAAGATGTAGAACGAATTGAGGTAGAAATATACAGAATAAACTCCTTATCACATCATAATTATTGAAACCAAGAGGGATTATTATTAGGATACGCAACAAGAAGAAGGCCACCAGAAGGAAAATTAAAAGTTCTTCAAAGAAGGACGAAAAAGAAGAAAATCAAAATCCCAAAAACAATGGCCAGCAAAAAGAAAAGAGAGAGGCCAAGGGGAAGAATCCTGAGAACCTGAAAAAGGAGAAAACTCAAAAGCACCTCAAAGAAGAAGCTGAAAAACACATTGAAGAGCAGTTTGTGCTGCCCGGTGATGTTGTTGGTACTAACGAAGAGTTTGAAGCCGGTGAAGGGACCTATACATTAAGAGGAAACATATATTCGACCAGAACAGGAAATGTTGAGGTTGACAGGAAAAAGCGTAGTGTTTCCGTGCGGGCTACATCCGAACTTCCACCTGTAATAAAGAAAGATGATATTGTAGTCGGCAATGTGGTGAATGTACGTGATTCTATGGCACTTGTACAGATAGCGGCCATAAAAGGTCATGGAGAAAGGGAAGTCAACAATCCGGGAATTGCCGCCATCCACATATCAAATATCAAGGAAGATTATGTCAAAAACATAGCCAATGAGCTTGCTCTCATGGATGTTGTTAAGGCAAAGGTGATTGATACTGATAGCATGCGCCTGAGTATTGCCGCCAGGGAACTGGGTGTTATGTCCGCAATTTGTGGCAGATGTGGTGAACCCCTGGCTATTGAAGAGGGGAAACTGAAATGTCCCGCCTGTGGCAAGACTGAAAAGCGGAAACTTTCAGCTGATTATGGAACAGGAATTATCTAACACAACAGGGACAGGAGATTTATCATGGAACTGAAGATCATTGAGAAAAAGGATGATGAGATTAAAGTGGAAATAAAGGGAGAAAGCCACACCTTGCTGAACATGCTTAAGCATTTCCTGCTTGAAGATGAACATGTGGATATCGCAAGTTACGATATGCTTCACGTAAGTATCAGTGAACCTATCTTCTATGTCAGGACTGATGGCAAAGACCCTGTGCAGGCAATCAGGGATGCAGCGGTGAAACTCACTGCAGAATGCGATGAGTTCAGTGGTGTTTTCGAAAAAGCCCTTGCATAATCTGGCAGGAGACCTGAGCCAGTATGTCACTTGATGAAGATAAACTGAAAAAATTCGGGTTTATCGAAAGGGGGCCAAAGGATGCCATTAATATCGATCCCTTGCAAACCGGAGGTATCCTGACAGAGGATGCACGCAAAGCCCTGCTTGAATGGGGAGACGGTTATTCGATCTGTGATTTCTGTGGAGGGGTATTGGATCTTATCAAGAAGCCTCCAGTGAATGAGTTTGTTCATGAAGCCCTTCCCGAGTTCATAGGTACTGATGAGGTCAGGCTCACACATGGCGCCCGGGAATCTAAGTTTGCGGTGATGCACTCAATAGGTAAACCCGGAGACACTGTAGTGCTTGACGGGCTGGCTCACTATTCCTCTTATGTTGCAGCCCAGAGGGCGGATCTGGAAATAGAGAAGGTGGAAAGCTCCGGGAATCCTGAATATTCTATTGATCCTGAAGACTACGGACAGGCTATCGAAAAGGTTGCCAGCCAGGGCAAGCCTCCTGCACTGGCTCTGTTGACCTATCCTGACGGCAATTACGGTAATCTGGCAGATGCAAAGAAAGTAGCAGATATATGCCACGAGTATGATGTACCACTGCTTCTCAACTGCGCATATTCCGTGGGCAGGATGCCTATAGATGCAAAGAAACTGGGAGCCGATTTCATAGCCGCCAGTGGGCACAAGTCAATGGCATCATCCGGCCCTATTGGCCTGCTGGGTGTACAGGAAGAATATGCAGATACCGTTTTGAGGAAATCTCCCACCCATAAGAAAAAGGAAATCGAGCTATTGGGCTGTACCTCCAGGGGTGCCGGCCTGATGACAATGATTGCCTCATTCCCCCAGGTTGTGGAGCGTACCAAACACTGGGAGGAAGAAATTGCCAATGCCCGCTGGTTCTCGGAAAAAGTGGAAGAACTCGGGCTTATCCAGGTGGGACAGAAACCCCACAATCATGACCTGATGTTCTTTGAAACCCCGCCGTTCTATGAGATCTCCAAGACCGCCAAGAAAGGCAGGTATTTCCTGTACAAGGAACTCAAGAAGCGGAATATCCACGGTATCAAGGGTGGGCTCACCAAGTATTTCAAACTGAGTACCTATCAGGTTGGCAGGGACAATCTTTCCTATGTGGTTGACTCCTTTGAGGAGATCATCGACAAATACACTGAAGAATAAGGGGCAGAGGGCAATGCCTTCTCCCTCGAAACCTTTATTATCTACAGAATCTATTGAATTTTGATAGAGCGGCTGTGGTTTAGTGGCTATGACCTGAGCTTCCCAAGCTTAGAACCCGGGTTCGAATCCCGGCAGCCGCATTTTATGTTGGGGATTATAGGTAGGAGTGAAAAAATGAATCATAAAATGGTTGCATATAAATAATATAGTGCAGAAAATTATTTTGAAAAGTAATGTCATAGATAGATTTGGTAAATAAATTCCAAAAAAACACAGGAATTAGGATGAAAAAAATAAGTGAAAGTTGTTATCTCATAATCTTGATAAGTATATTTCTATTTCAGTAATTATTCAAATGTGGTTTTCTACAGAGCCGGTTGCAGGATAATTTTTAAATAAATGCATGTGAATTTCAAATGTTAATATGGTACTCTGGCCGCTTAGGAAAATTAAGAAGTCCATCCTTGGATTAGTGAAGGGAAAAGAATACCGTGAACGGGAAGTTGCAGCTGTTTTTCTTGTAAGTGCCATAGCCCAGATTCTTATTCTCTATATGATAGACGGGAAAACCTTAAATGAGGCAATATACGGCACAGTTGCAACCCTGACGACCGTGGGATTTGGAGATGTGGCTCCCTCTTCTTCTCTTGCAAGATATCTTTATATCCCTTTTATGGTTACCGGGGTCCTGATGCTACCTACAGCAGCTGTATTGGTTTATGACATACATCGAAAGAAGGTGAGAGGATTGAGCCGATCAAAACAACAAAATCATGTGGTTGTGCTTGGAGATTCCAACGAGATCATAAAATCAATTGTAATGGAGATGGACAAGAAGTATGAAATCTGCCTTGTTTCAGAATTGTATGAAACAAATCCTTTCAAAGAAAGGGTTCACTTTGTAAAGGGAGACCCTCTGGAAAAAGAGGTGTTAAGGAATTCGAATATCGAAACTGCCAGTCATGCTATTATTGCAACTGAAAATGACAGTACAACCATCCTCGCCACAGCAATGGTTAGGGAATTAAACCCTGATGCAAACATCATTGCAACTATTGTGTCTGAAGAAAAAGTGGAGACTATAAAAACTATAGGTGCAAATCATGTTATCAATACCGATTCTGTAACCGGCCGGTTACTTGCATCAGGTGTCCATGAACCCAATGTCGTGGATCTGATATCAGATATAACCAGCTCCCTTGAAGGTCACGATGTTATAGAAGTTAACTTCCCTGCAGAATTGCACGGCAAAACAATTGAGGATGCAGTAATGCACCTGAGAGTAAATAGAGGAATGACACTTCTTGCTTTGAACAGGAATGGGAAAAACATGGTTAACCCCCCGCTTGAAAACATCATTGAAAAAGGGGATAAAATGGTTGTTCTGGCCAATTCAGGTAAGACTAACTAAGTCTTACCTGTCGGCTATTATGTAAATTGATATTTCGATTAATATTAAATTTCCATCAGCTTCAATATTATCTATTGGATTTAATATATACAATCAATGTTTGGAGAAGAAAACTTGAATCATGATCTAAAGGGTGACCTGGAACGTAAAGCCATACATGTACTCTCAGGTCTTCTGTATATCCCACTTATATACATTTCAGGTGATTTTGCACTTGAAATTTTAATACTGCTTACATTGTTATATGTTTTTGCAATACTAGTAGTTTTAATTCTTCGCAAAATGCATTACCAACCCGTTTGTGAAATGACAGAACGTTGGAGTCGTCGACATGAGAATTACATTCCTTTAAAACCAACACTTTTATTGCACATTGGTATTAGCATATCGCTGTTACTTTTTCCAACCTCTATCCTCTATGCTTCAATCGCGATAACTGCCCTGGGAGATGGGATTGCAACGATTTCTGGAAAAATGATCGGTAAAAATAAACTGCCCTATTCCAAAAGGAAATCATTTGAAGGAACAATTGTAGGAGCATTAGCTGCTTTTTCAGGAGCAGTATTTTTTGTTTCATCTCTGCAGGCACTTGTAGCAAGTACAGGAAGTATGCTGCTGGAAAGCATAATCGGGAGAGACATGAAGACTAATTCTTCTATGAGGCAAGTACTCAACCTTTTGGAAAATGACAATCTTATACTACCTATCTTTTCAGGTTATTTGATGATGTTAGTAGGATGAATTTAACCCCTTTGTATAATAAAAAGGACGTATCCTATATACATCGTCACAAAGATTATTGCTTCCCATCTTTCTAAGCTGTGTTTTTTTCCTGTAAACATGAATAAAAAACACAAAAACGTTGCTATGGCCAGGATACTTAGATCTGTGTTGACACCTGTGGGCACCATCAAAGGAGAAATCGTTGAAGAAATTCCCATTACAAGGAAGATGTTGAAAATATTCGAACCTATTATATTTCCCATGGATATGTCCATTTCCTTTTTAATAGCAGCAGAAACCGAAGTTACCAATTCTGGTAATGACGTCCCTGCTGCTATTATTGTTGAAGATATAAGAAAATCACTAATCCCCATATCTCTTGCAATAGAAACTGCACCATCCACAGTCATTCTTCCACCTATGATCAATGAAGTCAATCCACCTATAAGCATGAGTGAAATATTCATCCCCGAATATTTTTCGACTTTGTTGGAAGGACTGACTTTATTGTTTTTTATGGATTCAAATATGTAATACACGAAAATTAAAAAGAAAAAAAGCAATATGAGTCCATCCACTCTAGTAAGGACATTTATTGAATCATCAGCTAAAGCAATTTTGTTTGATAAGACCACCAAAACAAGGACAGCAAGCATTGAGAGAGGAATTTCTTTCCAAACAGTTGAACTTTGTACAGATAAAGGCGCTATTACCCCCGCAAGACCTAATATTAGAAGAGTATTGATAAGGTTACTCCCTATAATATTTCCAAATGCCATTCCGCTGTTTTCCTGAAAGGAAGCCATAATGTTTACAATAAGTTCTGGTGCAGATGTTCCGAATGCGACAACTGTAAGACCGATTACCAATGAAGATATACCAAGCCGTTTGGCAAGGGCAGACGCCCCTTCAACAAACCAGTTACCTCCCATATATAGAAAGACGATTCCAAGAATAATAAGCAGGTAACTTATCATGGTTCTTCTCCAATGTCAGTTTATACAGCATCATTGAGTTACTATATGTATAACCCCATTTTGATGCCATTCATTCCATTTAAATATGATTAATACACAACTGTTTTTATAGTAAAAAAGTTCCTTGATTTTGTTTGTACTGATCTTTTATCATTGTCATGGGTTTATATGTATATAAGAATCATGGATTATTTTCTAGAAATTAGTATAATGTTTCTATATGTTATATTTCAAAAAAGTTGTAATATTTTAGAAAAATTAACTGCTCTTTTAGATTATGGCAATTACCAAAAAAAATATTAGTTTGGGATTCATTGGCGGCCATGATGATACGAAAAAATCTGCTCATAACCTTGGCATTGCTTGGAAGTATTGTCCTTTTTAGCGGTTGTGCCGAAATAAGCAATCTTTCGACAGAGAAATCTGTTGAAAAAGGCGATATTATTACAATGAATTATACTTTGATGGATGAAAATGGTAATATTATTGAAACATCCATTGAAGAAATTGCTGTAAAAAATAATATAACTCCACCGGCATCTCCACTTGAATTTAAAGTTGGCTCAGAAAAAATGCTTTCTGGTATCAATGAGGGGGTTATAGGTATGGTTGAAGGAGAGGAAAAGATCTTGAACCTTTCAGCAAAGGAAGCTTTTGGACCCTATAAGAATAATCTTGTACAGGCTGTCACGATTGACAAGTACCAAAATGTGACCGGTACAAATACAACCCCTTCAGAAGGTAAAAAACTGAAAACACAGATGGGTATCATTACAATAAAGGACGTAAATAGTACTCATGTTGTATTGGATGCCAATTCTCCACTTGCAGGTGAAAATGTAGTTTTTGATATAACAGTGGAATCCATTGAAAAAGCGAATACTACCTCTACTAGCTTTGAGAATTCTACTGGAGATGGTAATGCTTCTAAGAATTAAAAACCTACGTTATTTTGAAGGAAATTATATCTGCTACAATCAAAGTTAACAATTTCCTCTCAATTATATTTTTTAAATAAAAATATAAAATAAAAAGTAAAAACATTCTGTTTTTAAAATATAAATCAATTTGGTCTAGTTCCCAGTTTCACCTCCGTTGTCATCTTTTCTCCGTTTCTATAGTAATCAACCTCTATAGTCTCTGATGGCCTTTTTTTGTCGATATAGGTAATTATTTGATCACTTTCATACATCTTTTTATCATCGATTGCAACTATGATGTCACCATTGACAAAAGCCATTTGATCATCGATTTCTATACTTTTAGCACCTTTCAACCCGGCATCATAGGCCGGTCCATCCTCAATGACGGCAGCGATCATAACACCTCTTGCAGCTTCATCATTGAGATTCATAAAATCTGCCATTTTAGAACTTACAGGAAGCATCTGCACCCCCAGCCATGAATGTTCATATTCACCTTTTTCAATTATAGCATTCGCAACTCTTTGGACTTTATTGGAAGGGATAGCAAACCCAAGATTATCCCCGCTCTTTGCTCTATTTACACCAACTACCTGACCTGAAAGGTCAACTAAAGGGCCTCCAGAATTTCCTGGATTTAAAGGGGCATCTGTCTGTATCATGTTTGGGATTGAAAATCCATTGGAAGTAGACATTGTTCTTCCTGTGGCACTAATTATACCATGAGTTACACTACCTTCAAGTCCATGTGGTGTGCCTATAGCCATAGCTATTTGTCCGGGCTTTATTTCGGATGAATTAGCCATTGGAAGTGGGTGAGCTGTGAAATTTTTATTAGAAGGATCTTCTTTTACCTTCAAAACTGCAATATCAGAATATTTATCGGTCCCAATAATCTTGGCTTTTCTTACGATATCGTTGCTGAAATATACTTCTACTGAATCAGCATTATCCACAACATGCTGATTTGTAATTATGTGTCCTTTTTCATCGTAAACAAATCCCGATCCTCCACTTTTAAATTGATTTCCGTTTATTTCTCCCTGTACTTTTACAGAAACCACAGAGTCAATAATTTGTTGATATAATATTTTATATGTTTCACTTGAATTTTTATTGGAACTTGTTGCATATGTTACATTGTCTATACTATTTTCTCCGGCAAAATCAACAGTACTGCCTCCCTGATAAAAAAATGTCATCAAACCTACTCCAAGCACAAATCCTATCAGGAGAAATAGTACTGCTGCTAGTGGCAGCATTTTTCCTGCTTTCCCTCTGAATAAAGATATTGGCTTTCTCATAATAGTCCCCACTGAAGGCGATATTAATATTTTTTACGGCCAATTGCAGAATCCTTGTTATAATCTTCTTTTTCAATTACCAGACTTTCTTTTTGTTTTCCTGTAAATCTCTAATAAGCATATCAGTATTATGCTTGATGGTATCCATCAGTAATGTCAATACCTCATCGCCACTATCTGTATGTTCACCATACTTTTGGCAGTTAATGTCATGCCGCATTTGCTGCAGAACCCAGCAGTTGGGCCGGTGGTGGTGTCACAGAGGGGTACATTTTATAAGAATTAGTCTCTGTTTCTCATTCTCTTCATTCTCTTTCATCTCCCTTGCGATTCCAAATTCGGAGATTATGTTTAGTTTTTTGCTCACGTCCACATTTTCTGTGTAAGTTCCAGGATAAACATTGGTCGTATTGCTATAATTTGCTGCGTTTATGGCATCATGTATCGTGATGTAAGTAGTTGATCCTTGAACAGATCCAGTTGGCCATCAAGTAGGTCAAGACCATTGCAGTCAACATTGGAATATCAAAATCCCAGGGGAATGACATACAACCAATTGTGTGATCTTAAGGCCATGGGATATATCGAAGAAAAAGATGAGTATTCGATAACAGAGGCAGGAAAGATTGCTGTAATCTGATTTTTTCAGCTATTAAATCGTGAATTTGTGTAAAGTCCATTTATAGCATAGGGGATGTTTAATTACCTAAAAATTAGAAAATAAAGTTATTTATATAATTTTAGCAAAAACTCAAATTTAATATCTTTATTTTCCAGTTTATCTTAAATAGATTTCAATTAATTTTAACCATGACACCTTTTCAATATGATAAGCTAGATGCATAATTAATATAACTGATTTTTTTAAACTGAATCATATAAAGTTTATTAATTTTTAGAAGTTGTGGTTTTCTAGCCTACCTATAATTCCGCATATTATTTTGTAATTGTTAGATCATAAAATACACCTAGATGATACCAGAAAATCTTGTAAAAGACGATTTTTTCAAATTGAATCCCCATAATATATAAAGATTTAAACCAATTATACAGTATGAGGAAAATTACAACTAAACAGTTAGCAGAAGACCTGGACTACTATAAGGTAATTGATATAAGATCCATTGACGCCTATAATGGATGGAAAGAAGGGGCAGAGGCAAGAGGCGGACACATAAAGGGCGCAAAGTCACTGCCCTATAAATGGCTACACTACATTGACTGGATAGAGATTGTCAGGAATAAAGAAATTTTACCGGAAGATTCTCTGGTAATTTATGGGTATGACAGCCAGAGAGTAGAAGAAGTAGCCAAACAATTTGAAAGAGCCGGGTATTCTGACATAACTACTTTCAACAATTTTCTCGAATGGGCAGAAAAAGATTTGCCCATGGAGCATCTTGAAAGATATAAGCATCTGGTTTCAGCGGATTGGCTTAACCAGTTGATCACAACAAATAATGCTCCGGAATACAATAATAATAAATTCGTGATATGTCATTCTCATTACAGGAACCCTTCGGATTATGATGAAGGCCATATTCCCGGAGCAATCCCAATTGATACAAACTCCCTTGAGTCTCCAGAGACATGGAATCGCCGCTCACCTGAGGAATTAAAGAATGCACTGGAAGAGGCAGGCATAGCACATGACACAACAGTCATACTTTATGGAAAATTCTCTTCACCAAATAATGATGATCCGTTCCCGGGAAGCAGCGCAGGCCATCTCGGTGCAATGAGATGTGCTTTCATCATGCTTTATGCAGGTGTGAAAGATGTGCGCATACTCAATGGCGGTCTTCAGTCATGGCTGGATTCTGATTATGAAATAACTACAGTTCCTTCTAAAAATGAGAAAGTATCGTTTGGAGTTGACATACCGCAAAAGCCGGAAATTGCTGTTGATCTTGAAGAAGCAAAAGAGATTCTCGCATCCCCTGATAAAAACCTGGTGAGTGTCAGAAGCTGGAGAGAATATATAGGGGAAGTAAGTGGTTATAATTATATTGAAAAGAAGGGGAGGATTCCGGGAACGGTATTCGGTGACTGTGGAACAGATGCCTACCACATGGAAAACTACAGGAATCTGGACCATACCATGCGTGAATACCAGGAAGTTGCAGCTAAGTGGAAGAAGATCGGAGTCACCCCCGACAAGCGCAATGCATTCTACTGTGGAACTGGCTGGAGGGGCAGTGAAGCCTTCCTTAATGCCTGGCTCATGGGCTGGAATAAAGCAGCTGTCTATGACGGCGGATGGTTTGAATGGAGCAATAATAACCTTCCTTTTGAAACCGGGGTCCCTGAAAAATGATCATAGACGATTTTATGCCCAAAGTTGGAGAAAGTTCCATCCGCGAAGAGCTCATCAATTGCCTGAGGGGAAATCCAAAAACACTTCCTTCTATGTATTTTTACGACCATCATGGGTCTGAGTTATTTGAAACAATCACCAAACTGGACGAATATTATCCTCCAAAGGTCGAGGTCCCATTGCTCAGGTCAACTGCTCAAAAATTGAAACATGAATTGGAAAACTGCGATCTTGTAGAGCTTGGAAGCGGGGACTGTTCAAAGATTTCTGTATTTCTCGATGAAGTACCAGAAGAGATTCGCCGGACTATAGTATATTACCCGGTTGATGTATGCAAACAAGCTATAGAGAAATCTGCCTGTAATCTTCAGGACAGGTATCCTGAAATGAATATCCATGGGATTACTGCCGACTTCCTTGGGCATATTGAAAAAATCCCTGCAAAAAGGAGACGGTTCTTCTGTTTCTTCGGAAGCACAATCGGTAATCTTACTGAAGAACAAGCAATGAAATTCATGACAGACCTTGGCAAAGTCATGAATAATAACGACAGGCTTCTTCTGGGAGTGGATATGGTAAAAGATATTGACATCATCGAAAAAGCCTATAATGACAGCCAGGGGATTACTGCAAAATTCAATAAGAACATACTGAATGTTGCAAATGATCACCTTATGACTAATTTCGATCCGGAGGAATTTGAGCATGTTGCATTCTTCAATAAAAAATATTCCCGAATCGAGATGCACCTGAAGGCAAAGAAAGACCTGGAAGTAACAAGCCCCTTCTTAAAAAATCAGATAGTATTCAATAAAGGCGAGACCATTCACACAGAGAACTCCCATAAATATACTGTTGACGGTATCAATAAAATGGCAAATGCTGCAGGACTTTCTGTGGAAAGCATCTTTAACGATGATAAGAAATGGTTCTCCCTTGTTGAAATGGTGAAACAATGACAGGTTTTGCAAAAGATTTCCCAATACTTGATAAAGAAGTCTATGGAAAACAATTGGTTTATCTTGATAACGCAGCAACAACCCAGAAACCAAACTCTGTGATTGATACCATATCTGATTTTTATAAGACAGATTACAGTAATATCCATAGGGGAGTGCATTACCTGAGTGAAAGGTCCAGTGAGAAGTATGAAGAAGCAAGGAAAAAGGTAAGTGACTTCATAGGTGCTCGCAACCCCGGTGAAGTGACATTTACTGCCGGGACTACCGATGCTATAAATCAGGTCGCACGTTCGCTTGAACCTTCCTTAAAGGGAAATGAAGTCCTGGTAACAGGTGTGGAACACCACTCAAATATCGTTCCCTGGCAGATGGCAGGAGCAAAACTAAGGGCAATTCAGATGGATGAGGATTGCAATTTGCTGCTGGATTCTATAGATATCACAAAGGAGACAAAATTGATTGCTATAAGTCATGTCTCAAATGTTCTTGGTTCTGTAAACGATATCAAGAAGATAACTGAAATTGCAAAGGATCATGATGTCCCGGTTCTGGTGGATGCAGCCCAGTCAATACAGCATTTACCCCTTGACGTAAAAAATATCGGTTGTGACTTTTTGGCTGCTTCGGGTCACAAGATGTATGCAGATACCGGGGTGGGAATGCTTTATACAAGCGATCGCTTCAGTGATCTCATGCCGGCAAAAGGCGGAGGAGGTATGGTTGATAAAGTAAGTCTTGAAAAAACAACATACCAAGAGCCTCCTTTAAGATATGAAGCAGGCACACCGCACATTGCAGGAGCAATAAGTATGGGTGCAGCAATTGATTACATGCAAAAAAGAGGTCTGGATAAAATAGAAAAGCATGAGAGTGACGTTTATTCTTACGCGAGAGACAGACTGCTGGAGATGGATAATGTGACTGTTTACGGAAATACTGACCGGATGTGCGGGTCAATCTCCTTTAATCTGGATCAGGTTCACCATTATGATGCAGGTCTGATAATGGATAAAATGGGAGTAGCTGTGAGAACAGGGCATCATTGTGCCCAGCCATTGATGAGATCCTTCGCAATAGAAGGCACAGTACGAGCAAGTTTTGCATTGTATAATACAAAAGAAGATGTGGACAGGCTTATTGAAGGGATTGAAAAAGTAGAGATGATGTACACGTGACAGATGCTATCCAGGATGAAATAATAAGGGAATTTGATGGCCTTGAATGGCTTGACAGGTATGACCTCCTTATCACTTCGGCCAAAGAACTTGAACCCATGGATGAAGATTCCAGGACCGACGAAAATACAATCAGCGGATGCCAATCCAGAGTTTGGATTCAAAGTTATAAGAGAGATGGCAAACTGAACTTTAATCTCGATAGTGATGCCATGATAACCAAAGGGATCATGGCCCTTTTACTCAGGGTAGTAAACAATCGGCATCCTCAGGAGATTGCAAACATCGACCTGTACTTTATTGAAAGAATCGGATTGAAATCAAATCTCTCACCCGCAAGATCGAATGGATTGGAGTCAATTATCAGGAGGATAAAAGAAATCGCTAAAAATGAGTTTGACCAGAGCAACGTTCAATAATGACAATATAATTTCATAATCCCGGTCATAGAGAATCTGCATTTACAATAAAAACCAAGAACACAGCCAACAAAAATATAAATTATTAACCATTATAAATACTAGAGGTTGAAACAATGGAAGATGACTACGATGAACTCGACGATGTGATTATGCAGAAACAATCAAAAGGTGAATCTGTCAAAAAAGAGCATGACATGTTAAATAAAGCTGCATCCCATCCATTAAGAAGGGAAATAGTCAAAACTATAGGTGCTTTTGGAATCAACACAGATGAATTATCCGCAAACATCGATGAAGAGCCTTCTGTACTGAAATACCACATCGATTTCCTGCTCAACGGGGAACTGGTCAGGATTGAAAATGATGAATACAGGCTGACAGACAAGGGCATTGAGTTACTTTCCGACTGCCAGTCCGGTAAATCAAATCCTAAATGTTAAAATTGGTTTGTAAACTTTCCAGATATAAATCTCCACAAACCTCTTTAACTTTAAAACCAATTGGAATTATGGAGGAGTTTTATGAGTTGTGCTATTTGCGGAGCAGAAGCAGACAGTGAATACTGCAAGAAATGTGAGAAAATCCTGGATGAAATTATTCACCGTGTCGGTGAAAAACGCTGGAGTGCAATGGATGATTGCAGCTACATTTACCCTATGATCAAAAGAGCTGCAAAGGGGGAGCTATCGGTCAACGATATAATTAATGCAATGGAAGTAGAAGACTAACCTCAATAAAGGGGGTAGTGAGATTTCATGAGAGAATTTACACCGGATGGTCTGGCCAAATACAATGGGAAAGACAGGGATGAAATCTATGTTGCCTATAATGGCAAGGTCTATGATGTAACAAACAGTGAGTTATGGATGGCCGGGGATCATCAGGGCATGCATGAAGGTGGCATCGACCTTACAGAAGAAATGGAAGAGGCGCCTCATGAGGAAGACGTATTCAATGAATTCGAAATAATCGGCATATTTGTGAATAATCATTGAAAGTACATCGGGGATGTTTTACCAAAAGAATCCCTTTCTTTTTTCCTTAAAGGAAATTCCTGCTGGCTGAAAGGACAAGATATATAAGACCACCAGCAAACTCCATTATATGGACAAATACAGACTCATCTGCCCAAAATGTGGCAAGACTTATGGCAAATATGACATGGTATGCCCTATTGATGGAACTCTTTTGAGAACTGAATATTCAAAAAAGCAGTTCGAATCCTGTGACCTTCCCGTAATATGGAAATTCTACAATTGGTTGCCTGTGGAAGGCGTAATCAAAAAAGGTAGCAGCAAAACAAGAACCTACAAAAGTGAGAAACTTGCTGATAAACTCGGCCTTGAGAACCTTTTCATAAGCTTTAACGGTTACTGGCCTGAAAAAGAAGCCTATATGAGAACCTGCAGTTTCAAGGACCTGGAAGCATATCCCACTATGCAGAGGGTAAGCGAGCAGAAAAAAGAAAGGATACTGGTAGTTGCCTCCGCTGGCAACACTGCCCGGGCCTTTGCACATGTATCTTCTATTACCGGACTTCCTCTGCTTCTGGTAGTACCTGAAAATGCCTTGGAAAAACTCTGGATTCCTGCAAAATCCACATCTTCCATCTGTGTTGCAGTGGTAAAAGGGGATTATTATGACGCTATCTCCATTGCCGCACAAATCACCGATAGGGAAAAATTCATGCCGGAAGGCGGTGCCAGGAACGTAGCACGCCGTGATGGCATGGGAACAGTAATGCTGGATGCAACACTGACCATGAAACATCTGCCGGACCACTATTTCCAGGCAGTGGGCAGTGGAACCGGCGGGATTGCTGCCTGGGAAGCAGCTATGCGCCTGAAAAAGGACGGCAGATATGGAGATAAATTGCCACAGTTACATCTTGCCCAGAACTTCCCCTGTGCTCCATTGATACAGTTACATGAGGGGGTTGCTGTGGATCCGAAATGTCCAGAAGGAATGTACGACACCGTGTTGTTTAACCGCAAACCTCCGTATGCGGTGGGCGGGGGAGTGAGAGATGCCCTTGAAGCCACAGGAGGGGACCTTTACGGGATTACCAATGAAGAGGCCGAAGAAGCCAGGTTGCTATTTGAAGAACTTGAAGGTATCGACATTATGTACTCAGCAGCTGTGGCCACAGCCGCACTGATAAAAGCTGTCAGGAATACAAAGGTATCAAGATCAGAACTCATAATGCTCAATATCACCGGCGGAGGAGTTAAAAGAGCTTTAAAAGAACTTGCCACAATCAGGCTTGAGCCTGATCTCGTAGTATCCCCTGAAGACAGTGAAGCGCCCGCTAAAATCATACAAAAAGCTGAAGACAAATTCGAATAAAGGAATGAGGCTACATGGACCCGTCCGAGGAAGTATTCAAGGGTATAAAGGAATCAGGTATTGATTTTGTTGTCAGCGTACCGTGTGCCAACCTCCAGAAACTCATTCCCATGGTCGACAGTGATCCGGACATAATCCACGTTCCCGCCACCCGGGAGGAGGAAGGCATAGGAATCTGCGCCGGGGCCTATATGGGAGGGAAAAAACCGGCCATAATGATGCAAAATTCCGGAATGGGAAATTCCATCAATGCCCTGGCATCTCTCAATCGCCTATACAACATCCCTTTACTGATAATTATAAGTCACAGGGGAATTGAAGGAGAGCCCATCTGCGCCCAGGTACCAATGGGTGAAAAAACACCTCACCTACTCGAAGTCCTGGATATACCTGCATACAAACCACATCTTGTACAGGCCAAAAAAACCATCGAAAAAGCCACTAAAAAAGCATTTGAAGAAGGAAAGCAAGCAGCTATCCTGTTGAGTATAGGTTTCTGGAGGGAATCATGATACGCTACGGTGCACTTGAGATTCTTGCTGAAAAAGAGGGAGATAAAGATACTCTGATCATTGCAAATATCGGATTCCCCTCAAAAGAATTATACGAAATATGTGACAGAAAGGCAAATTTCTACATGCTTGGTTCAATGGGCCTTTCTTCTTCCATCGGGCTCGGGCTGGCCCTGGCAAGACCGGACAGGAAAGTTCTCGCAATTGATGGTGATGGGTCGGTCCTGATGAATATGGGAAGCCTGGCAACAATAGCCAACCAGCATCCGGATAATTATCTCCTTGTAATCATCGATAACGGTGCATATGGCTCTACGGGCAATCAAATAACTGCGACAGCAGGATTGACAGACCTCAAAGAAGTTGCTTTGGGAGCCGGCGTACAAAATGTTGCCATGGTGTCCGATAAGTCAGACCTTAAAGAGAAACTGGATACAATGGATAGTGGTGTCCTGGTAGTAAAGACCGAACCCGGCAACAAGAAGGTGCCTGTTATCCACCTCTGTCCTGCAGATATAATTAAGCGGTTTATGGAGATATCCTCTCCACCATCCCATTCAAGATGAATGTACCGTCCTTTATACTGTCCCTTAATTTTTCAGCCATTATGAGTGCACGTTTGCGATCTGACTGGCGCACAACAATAGGGACATCCATATTTTTCCCTTCATAATCGAATTTAAGACTGCCCAGGTCTGCCCTGAAAACATCGCTACATAGAGTGGAGCAGAGACCGCAGTTAAAGCATGTGTGCCTGTTCAGTACTACTTTGTCCCCGTTGAAATAGATTGATTCCATAGGACATTTTTTCATGGGTTCACATACATCACATCCACGACATTTGCCGGGATTGAAAGCTACCTCAATATCTACATCTTTCCATGCATCTGCATAACTTGTTATTGCAACCTTTACCCTGCGATCAGCATCCATCACAGGAAGCGGGATTTCACCATCTGTTTGCCTTATAGCATCGAATACTGAATCATCAACTACAGGCACTGCAACTGCCCAGGAAACAATGCATTCCGGACCTGCAGACGTAGCAAAACCTCCCATATAATCAGCCTCCATGGAATGCATATCCGCAGTTGCTATCAGATTGGGTTTTTCCGGGCTGCTACGCGTTCCTGAACCCAGGATGAAACCTTCGGCACCATTGAGAAGAATGCGACTTCCCACGCCGATACCATGGAGCTGTGGGTCGTTCTTTACAGGGTTTATTTGCCCACACCCCGACAGGGTGGCTTCGGTGGCATCTGGTGCAAAAGTGGTTGCATGGAAAATAGTGGAAACAGTAGACGGAGAAAAATTCACAAAGGCACTGTAATTCTTAAATGCATGACGCGTTGCAAACAGCTGGGCGTATGGCATATCTTCAATGGATACTGTATCTGAATATTTCTTCCCTTCATCGGTAACTACATCGACATCCACAGGATTACCTTCCACAATATCCCGGAAAAGGTGGCCTCCTCCGTAATTTTCCCTATCATGGCTGTGTGCAGTACCAAAAACCATCAAGTCCAGGATACCCAGCCTTTCATTGGGACATGGACCCACATGGGAATCCACTCCATTTATGGTTACAGCTGATGCGCGGGTGAATTTTTCCCCGGTTTTTACCGGAAATGAGAGGACTGCATAAGTTCCACTCATTATCGCTCTGGTGGCAGCAGTCACCACATCAACATCCCCAAAACCAACATCATCCCCTGCATCAATTATATCACAAACTTCCTGAGAGGTGAGAACTGTTGCTTCTTTACGGTTAATTTTCTCAAGAATAGGCCCTACTTCCCGCTCCATATTATTCCTCAGTATCTTTTGTGTTTTTTTCACTTAGATCCGTGAAAAAGTCTCCTATTTCTTTCATATCTTCATGACTTCCCAGTAACACAAGAATATCCCCTTCCAGAATACGTATATCCCCTCCGGGATTTGTGATAATTTCCACCCCTCTCCTAATTGCCAGGACTGTAATTCCGAATCGTTGTCTGAGGGAAAGATCTTCAAGGGTCATCCCTACCACATCAGCCCTCTGAGGCACACGGAGAGAGACTATATTCACATCCGGGATGTCAAACTGCATTTTCTCATAACTTAAGGGGTTATGCGAAATACTGCGAAACATGTCATATCCATCAGCTCTGACATCTTCTATAAATTTCTTTATTTGATCCTCCGGAACAAGGTAACGTCTGAGCAGGCGGACAAATATTTCCACAGAGGTTTCAAATTCTTCCGGAATAACCTCATTAGCCCCCTGTTCATAGAGTGGACCCATCTCCTGTAAATAACGTGTTCGTGCAATGATATGAATATTGGGATTCATTTTTCTTGCAAGCCAGATTACTCTGCGGGTTGCCGTTGCATCGGAGATACCAACAATCATTATTTTTGCCGAATCAATATCAGCCTTTTCGAGTACACCTTCCTGGGTCGCATCCCCATAAAAAATATTTTCTCCTTTTGAAATACCTTCTCTTACACTTTCTGGATTGGTTTCAATAACCAGATAAGGAATACCCGCTGCCTTTGCAGCTTTTGCCACTGTTTTACCATTAAAACCAAAACCTACGATGATAAGATGGGAAGACATTTTTTCCTTTTTATCGTACATCTTTGTGACATCTTTACGGGCAAAACCGTACTTGAGCTGATGTGGTATAGGTAGTTTGAGAATATTGGCAGCCACAGAAGGAGAATAGGAAATGGAAAAGGAAGTAGCTGCCATTGTGAGAATGGAAATATCCAGAAACATTTGGTATAGGTAGTTGTCCAGGAGACCATACTCAACCCCGAAATTTGAAAGGACGAAAGAGAATTCACCCACCTGAGCAAGTGCCATACCGGTTAGAATGGAATTGCGAAGGGGATATCCCAGAACAATAGAAACAAAACCACTGACAATTCCCTTGAATAACATAACCCCAATAGTTACAAGTAATATAAGTAAGGAGTTTTCCAGGAAAAATTGTACATTAAGCAGCATTCCTATTGATACGAAAAAAATACTCAAAAAAACATCCTTAAAGGGCAGAATATTGTTCAGTGCCTGATGACTGTATTCAGATTCAGATATCACAAGGCCTGCAAGGAAAGCCCCCAATGCCAGGGACAGTCCCGCCCTGTAAGTAAGCATGGCAATAGATAGACATATGACAATCACAGACAGCAAGAACATTTCAGGATTACGGGTTTTGATAATGTGATGTAGGATATGGGGAATCAGCCATCTGGCAAAAAACATAATGAATATAATAATTGCCAGAGATTTCAGAAGAATCATAATAATTGAGTTTGCATCATTTCCACCAACCCCTGCCAAAAACGGAGTTGCCACAATCATTGCCACTACAATGACATCCTGGAACAATAATATAGAAAGGATTGTGCGACCGTGCAAGCTATGCAATTCGGCTCTTTTTTGGAGTGTCTTGAGCACAATTGCTGTACTGCTTAGAGATATCAAAAAGCCCAGGAAAAGGGATTCACTGAAACCAAAACCAAGATATGTAGCTGCAAAAAGAGTTCCAAGGGTTGTAAAAAGAACCTGAAGTCCTCCTCCAAGTATCACAGAACGCTTCATATTCCAGAGTTCTTTTAGAGATAATTCCATTCCGATGGTAAACAGCAAAAGAATAATGCCTATCTCAGCAAGGATATTGATATCATCAGGATTATTTATGAATCCCAGTCCATAAGGACCCACCAGAATACCAGTTACCAGAAACCCGACTATAATAGAAATGTGAAGTTTGTTACATATATAAAGCACAAAAATAGATATTCCAAAAACAATGATAATACCATTAAGTATAGCCAATTCCATAAAAATGAATTATGAAAAGATATCTAATAAAGATATTCATTTCAAGCTATTTCTAAAACTGGAAGCAAGCCCATTCTAAATACTAGAAATACAGTGGTTTTGCAGGACAAAATCCTTATGTGGCCGATGCCAAACAATCTATAGAGGATTCTGATCAACGTTCCTCTTCCAGAACTTCTATAAAATTTGTTCTTATTATCACTCTACTAGCCTGTTTCCCGGACAATTATTCTGAAATATCTGCTTATTTTTAGATAGCTTCCGCCCTCAGTCCACCACCTTTTTTCTTTTTAACATCCTCATTTGATGCAAATTGAAACAAAACGCCGTC
Organism: Methanohalophilus sp. DAL1; assembly: GCF_001683555.1. Classification (NCBI taxonomy): domain Archaea; kingdom Methanobacteriati; phylum Methanobacteriota; class Methanomicrobia; order Methanosarcinales; family Methanosarcinaceae; genus Methanohalophilus; species Methanohalophilus sp. DAL1. The sequence goes on from NZ_MAFX01000058.1 coordinate 31,915, forward strand.
ACCATCATCGCATTAATTCACAGATTTAATGGGAGTTCCAAATTTTCAATCTGAAACAAAACACATTCATGACCTTTGTGTTTTTATGACCAAAATTACATTAGCAAAAAATCAATGTAATAAATAATAATATGTCAACAAGAATAAAGGGAAAGGCCCTTTACAGAGCCTAAATTTAGCTGTTTTATATTCCTTCTCTTCATAAATTATCCTTGAACAGGTAATGGCAGGTTTAGGGGATTTTATGCAATTATCTGGCTACAGGTCTTGGTTCAGGACGCCTGTGGGCATTATAATAAATCATTTCTCAGCCGGTTTCCTGAAATTACATCTTCTTCAGTAACCTCTACTTCTTTAATCATACTTGTGTTTGCATCTGCTGTGATACTATAGTTTTCTACTTTAGCATTATATGGTGTGCCTGTTGTTGAATATGGGAGAGTTAACTCATACCATCCAGATTCATTTGTGGTAGCTGTATTCCAGTATTCAAAAATGCGTCCATTACTCAGGGTTACATTTGTTTTTGCATGGACTTCCCTGTCAGGTCTGGCAAACCCTTCAACTGTGGCGCCGGGCACATATTCAAAAATTTTGATGTTACTGATGTTTTCATAGTTATCGATTCTGGATCCAAGATGCATACTCTGAGAAGTACTGTTGGATTCATATATCAGCCGGAGATTGCTAATTTGTGCGGTGTCTGAAATATGTAATTTTGCCAGGTTCGTATCCATGAATTGCTCACTCATGTAAAATCTTTCGAATTCATTATTAGTAAAAGAATTACCTGTTGCAATATTCATTATATGTGTGAACTTTTCTGCAACCATTGAAGTGTCAGTGATTACATATCTTACATTTCTTTTCTTCAATATTGATACGCATTCCGATTCATTTGAACTTGCAAAAAATCTGGCTGAATCTTTCAGTCCTGTCTGGAAATTATTGGCAACAGGCGGTCTTTCTGCCATATAGAGAATCCAGTTCCCATAGTCCCACCAGCTTAAGACCCCGTATTCAGGTTTTTCTACAGGGTCCAGATAATATGATGTTTTTGGGCTGTTGGATTCCAGCCAGTCAAGGGATTCCTCCCAGTCAGATGGTGGAACCCCGGGGTTTGTCAGGATACTGATAGTAGGTCCAAAGAATAGCAAGCCTACAACTAAAATAAATATTATTGAAATGCATGTGCCATACCCAATTTGCCAGAAAGAAATATTAGATGATGTGTTTTTTGACCGTTTTTTCTTTTTCTTTTTGTCCTTGTCTGAGTCATCCTTAAAAAGATCAAAGACTGCAATTATAAAGTATCCTGTTAATATTGCGATGTTTATGGAGAGCAGATATGTAAACCTTGTCTGGGATAATGCAAGTATTGTTACAATAAAGGACCAGATTATGAAGAATACCATTTCCGGGGGATATTTATCTTTGATTGCATTTCTGAGGATAAGGCTAAAACCAATTACTGCAGTTATGCTGAATATGACGAAGGTATGCCAGAGAGGGGTTAATGTAAAACCATCGTCATAGATGAGCGGCTGTGCTTCGGTGATCATTCCGAGGACTTCTCCCCATCCTAAAAGATAGAGAAGGCCTGAAGTCAGGCTTTGATATAACTCCGGTGAGATGAATGAAAGAGCCGCTGTTCCGGTACCGGCCACCATTATGACAACCACAGGATAGTACCACCATTTCAGACCCTTTGAGCCGATAATCCAGGAGATTGCTCCAAGTACAATTATGGATGCCAATAGGACCGCCACATACAGTACGTGGAACCAGGAAAGGAACATTCCGCTGAATTCGTAACCCGGGCGGATCAGGGTGGAGATGAAAGGTGTGATAACAATAAGGGTCACCAGGTAGGTGGTGAGTGTATTGATCACAAGATATTCGGAGGATACCTTCTGCCGTAGATCTAGCATGAACTGGACCAGCGCATACAGTACAATCAGGCCGATAAATATGGGCGATCCCAGCCATGTGAATACAGAAAGAGCCAGGACGATGCCTGCGGCCCCTGCAAAAACCAGTGGTTTTGCAATTGACCTCTGTGAACCTATTTTTTTGATGCTGGAGAATGAAAGATTTGCATCCTTTCCGTACTTCAGGGAGAGCATGAAAAGGGCATATGCGGTTGTAGAGAGCAGGATTTCGGCCACGTGATGATCGGTAGCCCCAACTCTTGAGACTGCCAGGTGCGCCGGTATAAGGGAAATTACAGCCGCACTTAAGAGGGCTGTCCTTTTATCAAAGAGGCTGGAGGCAATAATATAGATGGGTATGATGGTCAATGCTCCCAGCAGGGCGGGAAAAATAGCACCTGCGACCTCGATAGTATGGATGTCCGGGTTCCCGAAACCAAGTACCATAGCAAACAACGCAGCTGCCTGATCATAAAGGGGAGGCCAGCCTATATCAAAACCATATGGGTAATTAAGATATGAATCAAAGGTTAAAGTAGAGGGAAAGTTCAGAGTAGTGTATATAATTCGTCTCATGTGGTAAAAAGGATCCATCCCGGTAAAGGTTACCTTTCCATCTGCAAAAACTGTCAACGAGGAAATTGCTCTGATTGCAAAGGATGCCAGTACCAGAAATAAAAGTGTTAGTTTGCTGTGTATAATTTGGTTGCGATCGATCATAGGCTCAGCCCAATAGCATTCTGGCTGATTATAGATCTGCACATATAAATATATTTCCAGGTCATCTAAATAATATATAACAATCTTTTAATATCTAAAATTTCATTCTCTATCTTCCCTGATGTAGGTATGTATATCTGAATAGTGGATGCAGATCTAAAAACAATAATATTATGATGGTGCAGGATTTCTCTCGCATAAATGTGGGTGGCTGTGAATGTACTGTTTAAAGAGAGATTATGAAACCAATAGTATATATTTATATAACAAAAAATATTCAATTGTGTGTAATGTGTTCCCAATCAAAAGGTAATAATTGAGTGAATCATCAATGGATTGAGGTCATAAATATTAAAGGAGAAAATTCATGAAATGGAAAAATCGGAATGTGTTGATTACAGGTGTAAGTGGTTTTGTGGGCTCTTACCTGGCCCGGTATCTTATTGATTAGGAGGCAAATGTATACGGGCTTATCAGAAGAAAAGCAGACGGTACAATTCCAAAAAATATAAGCTACAAAAATATCCAGAATGGAATTAATTTTGTTGAAGGAAACCTTGAGGATATCACGGGATTAGCTCATGCTCTGGATGTTTCACAACCGGATGTGATCTTCCATCTGGCAGCTCAATCCTTTGTACCCCGATCATTTTCACACCCCATTGAAACATCTCAGATTAATTCACTTGGTACACATAATTTATTAGAGGCAGTGCGAATTAAAGGAGTAAATCCTACTATTGTCTTTGCAGGATCCTCCGAGGAATACGGCCTTGTGTTTAATTCAGAAGAACATTACAGCCTTATGAAAGAAAAATATGGCAAAATATTCCCGGAACCTGAGATCCCTGAAGTCCCCATAAAAGAAACAAACCCCCTTCGTCCAATGTCTCCCTATGCTGTCAGCAAGGTATATGGTGATTATCTGATGAGGAATTATCATTATACATATGGTCTTAACACTGTCGTATCAAGAGCATTCAATCATGAAGGAGCAGGCAGGGGTATCATGTTTGTTACATCAGTTGTGACAAACCAGGTAGCGGAATTAAAATCCGGAAATCTGGACAAAATAACCATCGGAAATGTCAATGCATTTCGTGATTGGTCTCATGTGATGGATATAATTAATGGTTATTGTGTACTTGCTGATAAGGGCCAGTATGGGGATGTGTACAATCTGGGATCCATGCGCACAACATCTGTGCTGTCCTATATCCTCCTGAGTCTTGAAAATGCAGGTATGCCTGTTGACAGAATTGAAAGTATGAATAACAATAAAGTTATTGATAATCCAATTGATCGGGATTACTCTGAATTTTATGGTGTAGCCTTTGAGAAAACCAACGTTGATAAAATGCTTCTTGAGGGTTCACTGGAATTCTTACTTGAGGATAAAGGGATAATTGCTCACTGCGGTGAGAAGAGGGTCCCTATTGAATTTAATCCGGAAAGATTCAGACCTTCTGAAGTTCCAATTCTCTTTGCTGATACGACAAAGGTGCAGGAACTTGGATTTAAGGCTACATACAGTGTTGAAGATATCATAAGAGACCAACTTAACTATTTTCTGGATGAGAAGAAGAGAGCATGAATATAGCAATATTTCATGATTATTTCGGAGCTATTGGAGGCGGGGAAAAGGTTGTTTCCACTATCTCTGATTTATTTGATGCAGATGTAATTACTACAGACACCGACGCGGTGGATAAACTGGGTTTAAAGGGGAATGTAATCTCCCTGGGAAGTACCAGAAAAATCCCTCCATTAAAGCAGATATCTGCAACCAGGAAATTCTATTTCAGTGATTTTTCTGAAGAATATGATTTTTCGATTTTCACCGGTAACTGGAGCCATTATGCAGCTCATACGCACCATCCGAATATGTGGTATTGCTATACTCCTGTCAGGGCCTTTTACGATCTATATGACAATTTTTTGCAAAGACAGAATTTTGTAAAAAGACAATTATTCAGAGCCTGGGTGTATGGCCACCGGCATCTGGATCAACATTCTGTGAAAGATATTGACAATATAGTTACTATATCAGGGAATGTCCAGAGGCGAATTAAGAAATATCATAAAAGAGATTCCGAGATAATTTATCCTCCAATTGATGTTTCTATGTTCAGGTGTGAGGAATATGGCGATTTCTGGCTTTCTGTGAATAGATTGTATCCTGAAAAAAGAATTGATTTACAAATAGAGGCTTTTAGGAAAATGCCTGATGAAAAACTTGTAATTGTAGGCGGGTATGCAAAAGGGGATCATGCGGAAAGCTATGCCAGGACCCTGTATAATGACCTTCCCGAAAATATTAAAATAATTGGGGAAATTAAGGATGATGAACTTAGAGATCTCTATTCCAGATGCAGAGGTTTCATTTGCACTGCCATTGATGAAGATTTTGGACTAACCCCTGTAGAAGCAATGGCAAGTGGAAAGCCGGTTGTTGCAGTAAATGAGGGAGGCTTTATGGAGACGGTAACGGAGGATACAGGTCTACTGGTTGATGCAAATTATAGAAGTATCAAAGAGGCTGTACAACTCATATCGAAGGAACCTGATATGTACCGGGATGCATGCATTGAGCGTTCAAAAATGTTCGATGTATCAATCTTTGAAAAACAGATTAAAAATGTGATTAATAATGGTCTTCAAGCACCTGAATAATCTTTACGCTTACAGGGAACTTATCTGGCAGCTGGCATGGAGCGAATTCAAGCTCAGATACAAGAATTCAATTTTGGGATATTTCTGGTCCCTTCTGGAACCCATGCTGATGCTTACAGTTCTATACGTAGTATTTTCCAATCTAATGAGGGTGCAGGTGGAGTATTTCCAGCTTTTCCTGCTTCTTGGTATAATTCTCTGGAACTTTTTGAGCAGGGCGACAAGTATTGGGATGAATTCCATCGTCGGGAAAGCGGATATGATTAAGAAGATCTACTTTCCCAGAGACATCTTTGTAATTTCTTCCTGTATAACAGCCCTTCTAATGAGCATATTTGAATCCCTTATATTCATTTCATTTATGGCTATCTTCAGGGTTCCGATATCTACCAATTTAATTTATGTACCATTTATCCTGATTTTCCTCTTTTTTATATCTCTGGGTCTGACCCTGGCACTTGCTGCACTGAATGTTTTCTACAGGGACGTACAGTTCATCTGGCAGGTCATTTTGCAGGCAGGATTTTTTGCGACACCTATCCTTTATACTATAGATATATTCCCGGCATACCTGCAGAAAATAGTATTGTTGAACCCGGTTGCAATAATGATAATATCAGCCCGTCATACCATCATATATTCATCGCCTGCTACAGTCGGGAATCTGACATTCATGCTGATTTCATCAGTAATTTTCCTCATTATGGGTTATGTTATCTTTAATAGACTGGAACCAAGATTTGCAGAGGAGATTTAATGCCGGCAATTGAAGTTGAACATTTATACAAATCATTTCGCATTCCCCATGAAAAAAGAAACACTTTATTCGAAGCATTGACCGGTGTTTTCAAGCCTGCACCCTATGAGACATTTCAGGCGCTGAAGGATATCAATTTCACAGTTGAGGACGGAGAAGCAATCGGTATTATTGGTGAAAATGGAAGTGGTAAAAGCACTCTGTTAAAACTAATAGCCCAAATCCTGGATTCTACCAGAGGGAAGGTGAATGTCAATAGAAAGGTCACACCTTTCCTGGAGTTGGGGGTGGGTTTCCAGCCTGAACTTACAGCGGCAGAGAACGTGAAGATCTATGCCACAATTATGGGGATGCCAAAAAAAGAGATCGAGAGCAAACTGGATGATGTTCTGGATTTTGCAGGACTTGAAAGATTCAGGGATACGAAATTGAAGAATTTTTCCTCGGGTATGCAGGTAAGACTGGCTTTCTCAACCGCTATACAGAACGACCCGGAGATCCTCCTGCTCGATGAGGTCCTGGCTGTAGGGGATATGGAATTCCAGCAGAAATGCCTGGAGGTGCTTAAACAGTACAGGGAAAAAGGAGTTACAATTGTATTTGTCTCCCATGACCTGGGTTCTGTGCGCAGGTTCTGTGACCGGACATTGCTTCTCAACCACGGAGAACAGGTGGCTCTTGATGATACTGAGAAAGTGATAGACCAGTATGTATATGGGGAAGACGCTTCTAACATGTCTAGCAGTGATACAGAAGCAGATACATCCCCTGCAGAAGAGAATTCCGAAGAAAGTACACACCAGAGTAATAAGAAGGTGGAGATTACCGATGTTAAGTTTTACGACAAATTCGGGAATGCATCTAACAGGTTTAATTCGTCTGATCCGATGGTGATCAGAATATTTTATAATGCCCATAAGAAGGTACTGGATCCGGTATTTGGTATTTCACTTTATTCAGAGAATGGGGAACATTTGTTCGGTACAAACACAGAGTTAAGAAAAGTATCAATCGATCATGTAGATGGCGAGGGGTATATCGATCTTGAGGTTGAGAAGATCCCGATGCTTACGGGTCAGTTCCTCCTGACAGTTGCAATACATACCCATGATCAAAAAACGTATGATTGGCATGACAGGCAATATGCATTTGATGTGATCCCGACAAGTATGGATGCAGGACTTATTGAGATTCCCTGTCAATGGAAGATATGATGGAAGTGAGATAATGGACACATTTGAAATTCACGATGATGAGATTGATGTTGAAGAGATCATGAAAAAGATCAAAGACAATATCCGCATGAGAAAGGAAGCTGGTGTTTATCCACAAGACGGGATAGAAATGGATCCTGCCGGGAATAGCCCTGAATGTAGCACAAATGTTCAGCGAGACCTTGAATACATCAATGCAAACTGGGATATCCAGAACAACAGTTATTTCATCAGTTCACATCGGCCTGTTGTAGGGAAGCCTCTGGTTAAAGGGCGAGAGCTTGTTCATGGTGAGGTGAGAAGATATGTGGATCCCATTATCTGGAAGCAGACCGAATTCAACGGAAGCACTGCCCGTTATCTCAACAATGTCAATGAGAAAATCAATTCTTTTGAAAACGTTATAGATGGTAAGATCGAGCAATTGAGACCCGAGATTGATGGTAAGATCGAGCAGTTGAGACCTGAGATTGATGATAAGATCGAGCAGTTGAGACCTGAGATTGATGGTAAGATCGAGCAGTTGAGACCTGAGATTGATGGTAAGATCGAGCAGTTGAGACCTGAAATAGATGATAAGATCGAACAGTTGAGACCTGAGATCAATGATATGATTGAAAGTCAGGTTAGTTCTGTAATTTCTTCGATGAACTCAGATATTGAGAATAAAGCGTGGCTTGCCAATATCCTTGAAGGAAAAATAAAGGGAGAATTTGAAAATCTGAATGCCGAATCTCCTGATATTAAAGATGCAGATGTCAACTATTTTGTCTTCGAGGACCGGTTCCGGGGTTCAAGAGAGGACATTAAACAGCGACAGGCAGCATTTTTGCATTACTTTGAACAATGCTCAAATGTCCTTGATATCGGCTGTGGAAGAGGTGAATTTCTGGAGTTATTGAGGGATAATGGTATCACTGCACATGGCGTTGACATCAATGAGGATATGGCCGGATACTGCCACTCAAAAGGACTTGATGTGAAAATACAGGATGCCATAGAGTATCTGGAAACCCTTGAAGACAAAAGTCTGGACGGTATATTTATTGATCAGGTAGTTGAACATCTGGAACCCGATTATCTGATAAAGTTACTGGGACTCTGCCAGCAAAAGTTAAGATACGGCTGCCACCTTGTTGCAGAAACAGTAAATCCTTTATCCCTGTCCTCCTTTGCCAATTTCTACGCTGACCTGACCCATAAGAAGCCGGTCCATCCTGAAACCCTTAAGTTCCTTTTCGAATCAGCGGGATTCAGAGACATTGATTCACAATTTTTCTCACCTGTATCCGATGAAGCAAGGCTGAAAAAGATGCCTGTTGATGAGGACATGAATCTAAAGGATAAGAAGTGTTTTGATGTTTATAACCACAATGTTGATATGTTGAACAATATCCTTTATGGACCACAGGATTATTCGGTAATTGGGAGAAAATAATTTAATTAGTTTTATAGATAGATACAGAATTATCTAATTAATTATTTGTCAGAAACAAATATCTGTGTAATAATAAAATAATTTTAGTAATGCATGTAGCGTCTTTGATTTAAGTAGGTGAACAATATGGAATATATATACCAATCTAAAAATGATGCTTTCACATTTGAAGAAGGAGTTGAAATATTAGAACGAAAGTTCAAAAATAAAATTATTATTGGAGCAATAAATAATAATGATCCCAACTGCATCTCAGATATTTTGAATGACTTAAAGGTACTGGGGATTCCAATTTCTAAATATGAGATAAATCCAGCAGAATATTTACAGTACCTAAATAAAGCGGAATACAAAATTAGATATCCAGAATATTACATAGATAATTTTTACGAAAAAACATTGAAACATTTTTTATGTTATTCGCTAATTGATCTTCAAGCACATGATAATTTTATCGATATCGCAAGTGAGCATTCACCTGTTGCTGAAATATTCAATAAATTGTTTGATTGCAATAGTTATTCTCAAGATATAATGTATAAATCTGGCATTCATGCAAATAGAATAGGTAGTGACGCTTCGAATATTCCTGTCCCTGATAATTTTTTTAATGGAGCAATTGCAACATGTAGCATTGAGCATTTTGAAAATGACTCTGATATTCAATTTATGAAGGAAATGGAAAGAGTATTGTCTCCTGGAAGTCAGATTGTGATCGTTCCATTATACCTATATTCCAAAGAGAGTTGTCAAACAGACCCTACATATTCCGTTCCAGAAAATGTAAAATTTGATGAAGATGTTGAGATATATTGTGCTGAAAACTGGGGAAACAGACACGGTAGATTTTATTCTCCAAAATCGTTGTTTCAAAGATTAATCGAACCAAATAAAAATATGAATTTTAAAGTATATTTATTAGATAATCCTGAACAAATTGATAAATCAATTTATTGCAGATTTATTTTAGTGGGAGTGAAGTTGTGAAAATCGCAATTGTTGCACCAAGTCCAGTGCCATTTAATATTGGAGGAGCAGAAAAACTTTGGTGGGGGTTACAGAATTACATAAATGAACATACAACTCATCAGTGTGAATTGTTTAAAATCCCTACCCGTGAACACAATTTTTGGGATTTGATAGATTCATATTATTTATTTTATAAATTGGATTTATCTTACTTTGACGTGGTCATATCTACCAAATACCCAGCTTGGATGGTAAAACATAAAAATCACACTGTATATCTGCAGCATCACTTAAGGGGGTTATTTGATACATATCATTTTTGCAATGAATCAATGGTTGTTCCTCAGAATTTACGTGTTGGCTTAGTGAAAAACATTCTTGAAATTATAGATGCGGATGATTTATCTGAAGATAACACCAATAATATTTTCAAAATATTAAATCAACTAAAAATTGAGCAACAGAACTATGATAATGAGACCTTTAAATTCCCTGGTCCATTTATTCGAAAAATTATTCATTATTTTGATGCATATGCTCTTGCGTCAGATCGGATTTATAAGTATTTTGCAATTTCAGAGAATGTAAAATTAAGGAAAGATTATTTTCCTCAAAGTGCTGAAGTTAGTGTGGTATATCATCCTTCAAAAATTGAAAAATTTGAGTGCAATGATTATGATTATCTCTTTACTGCAAGCCGTCTTGATTCTTCAAAACGTATTAATCTCCTTGTAGAAGCAATGAAATACGTGCAGTATGATATCAAATTCAAAATTGCAGGAACCGGACCAGAAGAGAAAAGATTAAAAGAGCTAGCAAAGGGAGACGCAAGAATTGAATTTATCGGATATACGAGTGAAGAGGATCTGGTAAACTTGTATTCAAATGCTCTTATGATATTATACATTCCTTTTGATGAAGACTATGGGTTAATTACAATTGAAGGAATGATGAGTCATAAACCAATCCTAACAGCAATAGATAGTGGTGGCTCCTTAGAATTTGTAAATAATTATGACACAGGTTTTGCAGTCGAACCAAATCCTCTAAAGATTGCAGAAAAAATCAATTATATTATCGAAAATAGAGAAGAAGCTATAAAAATGGGAAACCTTGCATATAGAAAAGTAGAAGATATTAATTGGAATAATGTTGCTTCCCAGTTGTTAAATGATAAACAGCTGATACCTAAGGTTAAAAAGAAAGTTTTGGTATTATCTACGTATTCATGTTATCCTCCAAGAGGTGGAGGTCAACACAGGCTCTATAATATCTATTCTTTGTTGGCAAAGGATTTTGATGTAACAATCTGCTCAATAATTGAAGCGAATAAACCTTATCAGGACTTGATTTTGAAAAACGGATTAAAACAAATTTGTGTTCCACAAAGCAGAGAACATGCTGAAGCTCAGTGGGAAGTAGAACACAAGTTGAAACGAAATTTATATGATGTCTGCATGATCGATTTTGTAAAGAAATCTGAAAAATATGTTCATAAAGTTAAAAACTTAAGCAAAGACGCAGATATTATTATTTTTTCACATCCATATCTATATAACTTAGAAAAATATATCAAAAACAATAAATTGATGATTTATGATGCTATTGATATTGAATATCAACAAAAGATAAATTATATCGATGATCAAAACTATGTTAAGAAAATAAAAAATATTGAAAAAAAGGCCTGTTCAAAATCGAATCTCATCTTTGCTACATCACAAGAAGAGAAAAAGAATTTGATAGAAGTATACAGTGTTAATCCAAAAAAGGTATTTGTTACTCCAAATGGTGTTGATACTTCAGAGATTCATACTATTAAGGATGAGGAAAAAGAAGAACAAAAACAACTTGTTGATATGTCTGACAGGGTTACAATTTTGTTTGTAGGGAGTTGGCATCCACCTAACCTAGAAGCCCTAAAATTTATTGTTGACAAGTTATCAAAAAAATTTGAAAAATACAAATTTTTAGTTATAGGAAGCGTTAAAGATTATTATCTTGCTGAGTATGGAAATTTACCAAATAATATTTTAGCATTTGGGGTTGTCGATGAAGAAGAAAAATATGAGATATATAAATTAGCGGATATTGCAATTAATCCAATGTTTTCGGGGTCTGGAACCAATCTCAAGATGCTTGATTATATGAGTGCGGGTATTCCTGTTATTAGCACCCCAATTGGAGCAAGAGGATTAAATATCGAAAATGAAAAACATGCGATAATTTGTTCTGCTGATGAAATCCCGGAAAAAATGGTTGAATTGATCAATGATAAAGATCTTCACACCAAATTACGAATAAATGCAAGAGTTTTGGCTGAAGACAATTATTCATGGGAAACTATTGCAAAATCGATTAAAGAAAAATTAAATGAGATGTAATTCATGAAACTCGCATTTATTGTACAAAGGTATGGAGAAGATATTGTTGGTGGTGCAGAATATCTTACAAGGTTAGTTGCAGAACATGTGAATAAGTACCATGAAGTTGAAGTCCTCACAACCTGTGCAAAAGATTACCATACATGGGAAAATGTATACAAAGTCGGGACTGAGGGCATAAATGGAATTCTGGTGAGACGATTTAAAAATTCCAGATATCGTGATTCTAATAAACAATCCCGGATTCAAGAAAAGGTCTTTTATTCCACACACAATAGGGATGATGAACTATTATGGATTGATGAACAGGGACCATATTGCCCAGACCTGTTGGAGTATATATCAAAAAATAAAGATAACTACGATGTTTTTATATTCTTTACATTTAGATATTATCAAAGCTATTATGGCATAAAAGAGGTTGGAGACAAGTCGTTAGTTGCATCTTTTGCTGAAAATGATCCTGCATTGGATCTAACAACAACGAATGAAATATTTAAAAATGTAAAGGGTATCATTTATAGCACACCTGAAGAACAAGATTTGATTTGTTCTAAAGTAAACTTCAACGAAAAAGAAAAGCATTGGGATATTGTTGGATGTGGTATTGAAGTACCTGACAATATTCAAAATTTCGAATCAATGGAAGACACTGATTATATTTTCTATCTGGGTAGGATTGAAGGGTCTAAAGGATGCTATCAATTATTTGAATATTATAAAAGAGCTGTTGAAGAGCTAAAGGATATTCCTCGTTTGGTTTTGGCAGGATATGATGCTATAGGTGTACCAAAAAATCCTAATATTGAATACATTGGTTTTGTTTCTGAGGAAGAAAAATTTTCATTGCTTAAAAATGCAAAGCTGTTAATTATGCCTTCTCCTTACGAGAGTTTGTCATTAGTAACTTTGGAAGCAATGAGATGCGGTACCCCTGTACTTGTAAATGGGGAATGTGAGGTCTTAAAAGGACAATGTATCAGGAGCAACGCCGGTTTATGGTATCAAAATTATGACGAATTTAGAGAATGCATGAAGCTTTTGCTGAAAAACGATGATTTAAGGATTAAGATGGGTGAGAATGGCAAAACGTTTGTTGAAGAAAATTACAGCTGGGAAACTGTGGAAAAGAAGTATTTGAATCTGCTGGAAAAATTAGAGAGAAAATAAGTTAACTACATTTTTTGGCTTCATCTCCTTGTACATTTTTACAGGTATACTTATTCATTCACTTTGTGTGCATCTACAGTCACATTCTGTATTTCTATACTGAGATTTCTTGAGTCACCATTATTCAACTCTGGAATATCGCATGGGCGATCAGACCCTTCAACTACGTGCAATAGAATAATATTTTCTCCTTTGTTGATATTTATCGGTGTGGATACGTTTACAAAACCAGTAGAAGGTATTATCTGCTGGCCATAAAAGTCATTATTCACATAGATTTTCAAGGTACGTGGTTTGTAGAAACTATGTGCTCTGAATTTTAAATTAGCCTCATTGTTTTCATTTGAATTTACTATAATACTGGCGTTATTTGACATCCAACGAGTGGGAATTGAGCCCTCTCGATATTCTAGGCCGTGCCAACCATTATCTAAAGACATTACATAGTTATTCACTGAGAAACTTTGACCTGATGCACTACTGGTATTGTAAATTATCAATGGATCAGTAGCCACAGAATTATCCATTATATAATCATCACCTAAATATGAAAGTAAAAAATTAAGGTCTTCTTGATCCAGATATTTTTTATGTAAAATTACATGTGATACTCCATGATTTAATTTGAGATAAGCAAGAGGTGCAAATGATAGACTATCCTTTGCAATATCGATATTTCTCTTTCCCTGGAATACAGTTTTCAATACAGAATCATTATTCATAAATTCTGCATACACAGGATTTACACGATTAAAATAACCTCCCATCATGGGTTTTTGATGTACCTTTTGGTATTCGTAATAATTTATGTATACAGAAGCTGAATCCAAAGGAGATCGAATTATGGGTATTTCAATTATTGGATTGGTGTTATCGTCTTGCTGGAAGGAATAATAAAAATCAGGTGTATCTTTGACATCCTGTGTAGGTAATACTGCCATGAATTCAAACAGTATGACCAAAGAGATTATACAGCAAATTATGAGTTTATTCGATTTGCTTCTAGGTATCTTTTCAAATATGTATTTCAATCCATAACCTGCAAATATTGAAAAAAAGAACATTACCATTATATCGTATCTTGATGGTACCCTTATCATATTAAAAAATGGAAGATATTTAGTGAGAATGCCCGGTAACATGACTGTAAGATTATGATCTGTAAAGTAATATGTTCCAAATACATGTAACACCGGGCCCAGGGACAAAACAAAAAATATGATTAGACAGAATAAAATAGATTTGTCTAATTTTTTCTTTATATATGAATAGATACCAAATGCTGACAATAATATAACCGAATAGCCAATAAATACTATGTTTTCAGAATAATTTCCTGTAAATTGACTGTAAACTTCATTTGAAAAATCTTCAAAAAGCGGGTGTAATGGAGATGGTGTAACAAAGCCTAAGAGATCAGCAGAATAATGTATGAAATTGTTCAGACCTAAGAACATATTCTCGTTTACAAGCATATTTTTCATTATCAAATAGAGGCCAGGAGACATAAAACACAGGGACAAAATGGCAAAGATAACAATCTTTGGGAAGAATTTTTTAGAAAAAGTGAACTTCCAATTACTCAGCATATATATTGCACAAAATAGAGCCAGCATGACAGCAACTGTCCATGAAGTCAAAGCATTTATGGAGAAAAACAAACTCGATAATATTATGTTTGACTTCGTGGGGTTTTTATAAGTTTTAAAAAAGAATAAAACAAAAAATGGTATCCACATTATACTGAAGGTATGTACATGACTTAAACTGGCTCCAAAATGGAAGGGAAAAAATGCGAATATGATACCTGTTACAAAAGCAATATACGAATCTTCAAACAAATATTTTGATAATAGAAACATGCCATAGCCGGCAAGGACAAATGTTGATAATACGTACAGATTATAACTTATAACGGATCCAAAAATATGTGTTATTGGCGTAAAAAGGAAGGCTGGGAATATTGAATCCACCAAATCCATACCTATGGGATAAAAAACCATACTATTATTTAAAGGATTTATAAAATTAGTTATTGCATAATCAAACCACCAGAAGTAATGTGACCAGTATACAACTTCAGCATGTCCTAAATATGTTTGGTTTAAATTAATAGATACAGGAAGATATACCATCAAATACGTAAGGATGGTGTACAGCCCTAAAGCAAGCAGATTTATTTTTTTTGATTTTATATATTCAGTCACTTTGTATTTCAGCATTTTTCTGTTACATGAGAATATATTATATTTCATTTCCGAAATCATTCTTCAACCTCACATAGTGCCATTAACCAGAGAGTTGATATCTTAGAACTTACAATTTTCAAAGAATTATTTTCTATGAATTTTTTAAAACTTTTATAACTCCAGTGGTTTATGTGACCTGGTGTATTTCCAAGATCATTAAGATACTTTAATCTCAAAACATTTGCCATTCTAAAGAAAGGTTCATTTGGTACACTTAGAAAAATATACTTCGTAGTTGCTTCTTTTAATTCATCTATAGCATGTTCCGGTTTTTCCAAGTGTTCTAATACTTCACTTGCTAAAATAAGGTCGTGTTTTTTGTTATAATTGCTGACTTCGTATATTGATTTCACTGTAAAATTAATTGAAGGATGTATCTCTCTTGCGTGTTCAACAACTCTTTCGGAAACATCTGCACCTTCGATAGGGATACCCATATCTCTTATGTGTTTAGTTAGATATCCTTCTCCACATCCAATTTCAAAAGTACTTTCAATTTCATTTTTTATTGGATATATCAGTGAATCAAAATCATTAAGATACATTTTCATTAGAAATTTAACGAGCGGGTTTTTGCTTTCGTATTTATTGTATAAATTTCCACCATCAATATCCTCTTTCATTTTTTAAACACCTTTATTTTCCAATTTAATACCCTCAATAGATAATATACTTAGTAAATAACCAAAAATTGCTGGTATTACGGTAATAATAATAAAAATTAGTAAAGAAAAGAAAAATCCATGGATTTCTGATTCTCCCATTGATACAAAACAAATTGTACCAATTGATTCTCTTAAACCAATTCCAGATATAGTAATGGGGACGTTTCCAATCAATATAATCAGAGGAATTGTAATTACCAATATAGTATTTAATCCTAGAGATAATAAAAGAAAATTTCCTATTATATAGACAATTCCATAATAAAAAAAAGATATTAAAAACAAATTTAATATCAACTTTTTATGTATCAGCAATTTTTTCAGAGATTCAATGTACATAATTACTTTACTTTGGTCCATTTTAAATATATCCGTTATAAGCAACACAAGTCTTTTGTTTATAGATAAGTAGAGTACTATTACTAATGAAAACAACATTAATAATATTAAATATTTTATACTGTTATCATCACCAAAATAAAGTAATACTGTACAAAAACTCAGTAGAGATAATATGAATATATCAACTGCTTTCTCTAAGACCAATGTAGGAATTATGAGTGATTTATTTTCACTAAAATGATATACTCTACCAAGTTCTCCAACCTTACCAGGTGTAATTAATCCATAAAATGTTCCTATAATCACTATTTTAAATAATTTAAAAAATGACTTTCTAATACCTACTTCCTTGAGCATGAGTTGCCATCTATATGTTCGAATTAAATAAAGTGCAGGTGTGATAGATATACAAATTAAAAAATAATAAGGGTTTAAAGTAGACAATATATCTTCTATTTTAAATACATCTATTTTCTTTAATAATACTATTAAGAAAAATACTGTTAACCCTAATTTTACAATGAAAGATTTGTTCATTCTTTTAACCTATACAGAATTTCTTCAGACAATATTTTTTGAGTTTTAATCATATCTGCAAGTAAGCCAAAAATAAAAGCCAGCAATCCAACAATAACCAAAACCGTAGTTAGAACTGCAGATGGAAGATATGGTGTAACCATACCTGTCTGCCAGTAATGAACCAATACCCTTGATCCAAAAATTACTCCGATAAAAATAGTTGCAATTCCAATACCTGAAAAAACCTTCAAAGGGTTGTAATCTCGATAACTTCTTGAAATTGTCACTCCGGCAGAGGCCGCATAACCTAATAAATTGGCTATAAGACGTGATTTACCTTCCCTTCTCCTGAATTCGATAGGAATCTGGACAAGAGTCAAATCTTTTTGTGCAGCATAAATAAGTGTTTCCTGCACATATGTATATTCACCTGTTAAATTCATTTTTCTGGCAGCTTCACGGGAAAAAGCCCTGAATCCGGTTTGTGCATCCTTGACCGGCCATCCGGTAGCCCTTCTTGTGACCCATGTTGCAATCTTATTTCCAAAATATTTGCCCTTGGGCATGTGGTCAAGTTTTTCGATTTGGCGGTCTCCAATTACAATATCTGCTTGTTCCTGTAGAATCGGTTCTATCAATTTAGGAATTTCTGTCTGGTTATATTGGAAATCAGCATCTGTGTTGACAATGATATCTGCACCGATTGAGAGTGCTTCATTAAGACCATCTCTGAAAGACTTCGCCAAACCCAAATTTGTCTTGTGAGACATTATACGATGTGCACCAGCATTCAAAGCTTCTTCTACGGTTCTGTCTTCGGATCCGTCATTGATTACAAGAATTTCAATTTGGTCAATCCCATTTATTTTTGCAGGGATTTCCCTCACAACTTTTCCAATTGTATTTTCCTCATTATAAGCTGGAATCATTACTACAAGTTTGATCATTTAAGCACCTAGTATGTTAAATTAAAATAATCAAATGAAGTTCCATCTATATTATCTAAGTTTTTTGAGATGTCTATAACTAACAATACTACTTAATACTTTTTATTTATTAAAGTAATAAGGATATATTATTAGAGTGGTAGTCTTAAGATTTTAAATATTGAATCCAATTAAACTTCTTCATCAACTCACATACTTGAAAGGAATTTTTTCAACTACTTCCCCCCAATCATATTTCATTGAACTACAGTAGATATCGTATGACCTTTCTTTATTGGCAAAATCGCCATCCAACACCATTTTTGCAAACTTGGCTATTTCTTCTGGTTGATGGGGTTCTACAACAAATCCATTAACACCTTCATCAATCAAATCCTGTGCTGCATTTCTCTTTTCACTAACAGTAATCACAGGAACCCCACATGCGAATGCTTCTATTACAATAATTCCAAACCCTTCACGGCTTGAAGGCAGGACAAATACTCTGGAAGATTTGATCCGGGCAATGAGGGCATCATATTCCAGGAATCCGGCAAACTCAACATTACCGGCGATTTCAAGTTCCCGGGAAAGTTTTAACAGCCTGTCCTTTTCAGGCCCATCTCCGATGATGCAGCATTTAAGTTGCGGGAGGTTGGCTTTTAATCTGGCCACTGCATTTAATAGAACATCGATATTTTTCTCTTTTATGAGCCTGCCTGCAAAAATTATGTCGCAAGTTTTGTTTGCAGGTTTTATACCTGTTATTTTCTGGAGATTGATTCCGTTCGGAACAACCTGTATCTTTTCCGGGTCCGTTCCAATAGAGATGAGTTGTTTTTTTGTCCACTCTGAAACAGCAATATTTTCTGATGATATTTTCGCAACAATCCTCTCTATAATTTTCCCAAAAAATCCCCTCCTCCCCATATACTCATACCAGTAGTCATCCCAGACCTCATGCCATGTGAAAAAGGCCGGGGTTTTTCTGAGAACAGATACTGTCCTTACGGTGAAGCAGGAAAAATACGGGAAGACACTTACATCAATAACATCAAATTTCTCTTTTAATAAAGGCTTGAAGAGTTTCACTGAAAAAATCAGGGCCTCAGAGATCGACCGCTTTCCATTGATATACAGTTCCCTGGCCGCACATACGCCATGGAGGGTCATACCCTCGTATTCAATAATATTCTTATTCTCGCCTTCCCACCATTTGACCCCAAAAAGATGGACTTCGTCTCCACGTTCAGCAAGGCGTTTTCCGATCTCATAAATGCGCTTTTCAGCACCCCCTTTGACCCAGGGGTATATCGCATCATAGACAAAAGCGATCTTCAAGAAATCACCTATCAATATCGGTACCAAGAAGCATTACACTCAGGAAAATGGAACCAAAGATCATCTGCAGTCCCAGTGCGGCAAGTACCATTGCCACAATAGCGATTTCGACCTCTGACAGGGACCCATAGCCAGTGCTTGCCCAGGTATACACAATCCAAAGGCCCAATATAAAGCTCAGTATCAGCAAACCGGAGCCTATGAACAGCTCCTTTTCCAGAGAGTGGTAACTTAACATCTTCCTGAATACGTCATTCTTTTTATGGTATATGCCATGAATAAGACCATAGGCCTTCATATAGGAGCCAGTGGCGAGTATCTGTCCGCCCACAATAAGCAACATACCTCCCAGAATAAAAGAATGCAGTCGTGTTTCCACTACATTACCCTGCAGGAGAGAAAGAGCAGTAAGTAAAAAGCCTACCAGAAATACAAGAAAGCCCGGCACAAACATAAATTTCAGAGGTTGATACAGCATCATGAATCTTACATGCCGCCAGCCGTCCTGCAGCGACCGGAGTTTGGACGGGGCATAACGTACATGATAGCTGATAGGTACCTCTTTGATCCTCAGGTCATTATAGGACGCCTCTATGACCATCTCCGAGGCAAACTCCATGCCATGGGTCTTGAGTTTCATCTTATCAAGGGCTTCCCTTGTAAATGCCCGCATTCCGCAATGTGCATCCGATATATCTGTTTTAAACAATAAATTCAACATCCGGGTCAGCAAAGGATTCCCAATATACTGGTGGAGCCACGGCATGGCCCCCTTTTGAATATTACCTCTCAACCTGCTTCCAATAACAAAATCCGCCTCTCCATTGATCAAATACTTCATAAATCCGGTTAATTCTTCCAGATCGTAGGTATTATCGGAATCCGCAATCGCAATATAATCACCTGTTGTGCTTGAGAGGCCCGCCATATAGGCATTTCCATAGCCTTCCTTGCCTGAAATGACCCGGGCACCCATGGATGCAGCAATCTCAGGAGTCATATCAGAAGAGTTGTCAACCACGATAATCTCCCCCTCAAGGTTGCATTTTTCAAAAACCTTCTTCGCTTTTGTGATGCAGATCCCAATGGTCTTTTCCTCATTCATGGAAGGCATCACAACGGACAATTTGGGCATGTGGATTGTTAATGAATATGTTGGTTTAAATATTTTTTTATGAACGCAAAAAGATGAATTCAGTTACCCAGAGATAATACACGTAAACTTAGTAACAATATATCTAAAGACATCTGGTAATTTCAGAATTATTGTTAGTTTCAATATTTCCTGGAATTTCGAGGATTTCTACAGAGCCATATTTGATATGCTTAACTAATTGTATCTTTCCTATCTGTTTTGCCTGTTGGATATATCCATTTCAAGTCAACTACCCCTCCCTTACGGCAAGGGGCTTGAATGTCAATTAAGCATTCGTCCGGGTGGCTGACAAGCACCCCTGAGATTCCAGGATATACCTGTAATCCCGTGTTCTGTGTTCAATATTCATTGCATCTATCAGATCGGCATTGTTCTCATACCAACATCTATACCCATGAAAGTAGAAGCATCTGTTATTTGTTTATCAGGAACTTCTTTCTCCACACATAAATGGAAATAATAATCTCCGTCTTTATGTTTTACAACTTTGGATGCCTGATATTTCCATGAACCATCAAAATACTGTTTAGCGTAATCATAATTCAAAATGGAATAAGATTTTCTTCCATTAATAGTGGTTATTTTGACCGTATCTTCACTAACAGTAAAATCTCTTTTGTAAGAAAAAGTCATTGATGACGGCGAAAACTCTACTTTTTGCCCTTTTCTGTTTATGTAATGTTTTGTAACATCCTGCAACTTGTCGTGGGATATTACAACTCATCTGGGATTTTAATTTTAATATTTCACGAAGATAGAAGTAAACTTCTGTAATTTCATTGCTGGAATCGGTTTACCTTTGTCAAAAACAAATTTGGAAGCATAATTCATTCCATCCGAATATTTCTGCATAGTTTCCACCAAATCATTATCAGGATTTGCCATTTTCAGGATAACTGTTTTAGTAAGAAACATACACTACTATATTCACTTACTTATTATAAAAAATTACTTTTCTGAATATCAGGCGCATTCCTCTCCTACCTTACGGAAAGGAACTCCTGCTCGATGAGTTGAAGTTACTTTTGACAATTCGTATTTTTGACTAACTTCGAAATTATTCAGTTTTTGAATATATCATTGAATTACTGCAATTATTCTACCAGGCAATTCCACTCCGATCATCTCTTATAGTAAAAATAATATCAATGATCAAATCATTTTGCAGCAAAAACATTAGCATTATCCGCAGGGTCGGTCCATGTCAGAAAAAGCAATACAAAAGATACTGGTAACAGGTGGTGCAGGTTTTATCGGCAGCCATCTGGTAGATCGCCTGTTGTCTGAAGGTTATGAAGTCACAGTTTTTGATAACCTGAGTTCAGGGAACAAGAAATATATCGAACCCCATCTAGACAAACCAAATTTCACATTTCTGGAAGCCGACCTGCTAGATGAACCCGCTATCAACAAAGCCTGCTGTGGCATTGATATGGTCTATCATGCTGCTGCAAACCCCGATGTCCGGCTGGGTGTGGAAAATACAAAGGTACATTTCGACCAGAACATCAGGGCTACCTACAACTTGCTGGAGGCCATGCGCAAAAACGAAGTGCCAAATCTTGCCTTCACATCAACCTCCACAGTCTATGGTGAAGCAACAGTAATACCAACCCCGGAAGATTACGGCCCACTTGTCCCGATTTCCCTCTACGGTGCCTCCAAACTGGCCTGTGAGGCTCTGATTACTTCATATTCCCATACTTTTGACATGAACTGCTGGATATTCCGTTTTGCCAATATCATAGGAAGCCGAAGTAATCACGGCATAATCTTTGATTTTATCAACAAACTTCGCGCCAATCCAAAATCCCTTGAAATTCTGGGAGACGGTAAACAATCCAAATCCTACCTCCACGTTCCAGAATGTGTCAAGGCCATTCTCTTTGCAGTTGAGCATTCCAGAAACACAGTGAATATCTTCAACATCGGTTCAGAGGACACCCTCAGTGCTACAGAGATAGGTGAAGTTGTGGCTGAAGAGATGGGTCTGCAGGACGTTGAATTCACTTATACAGGTGGTTCACGTGGCTGGAAAGGTGATGTGCCGAAAATGAGACTGGATGTGGCGAAGTTGAGGGAGATTGGTTGGAATGCCCGATGTACTTCTCAAGAGAGTGTGAGGAATGCTGTGCGGGAGTTGCTGTGAATTAACATAATATATAAATACACAATGCAAAATACCATAAATCAATCAAAGTAAGTAGAATCTCCAGTGATTATAATATGAAATCGATAATCCTTGCCGGTGGAACTGGCACACGTCTCTGGCCCCTGAGCCGCTCGCAGTATCCCAAACAGTTCTTGAAGTTTGGAAAACATTCCCTGTTCCAGGACACTGTATTGCGCTGTCTTGAGATATCGGATATTTCTGAAATTTTCGTGGTCACCAATTCAACTCAGCAGTTTTACATCAAGGGTCATATCCAGGAATTGGGATACGATCTGCCGGAGGAAAATCTTCTGATCGAGCCTGAAGGCAAAAATACCCTGCCAGCCATCTGTTTTGGGATGAAGGTGATCGAGAAAAAATATGGCAAATCCACTGTAGGGGTCTTTTCATCGGACCATGTAATGGCTTCCTCTGCAATGCAGATTATTGCAGAGGCAGAAATACTCGCAGAAAACCATCTGGTAACCTTCGGTGTAACTCCCACATCGCCTAACACCGGTTATGGTTATATCAAACCTGCAGAACAGATCAATATGGGCTTCAGGGTCTCTGAGTTCAGGGAAAAGCCGGATGTTGAGACTGCAGAACATTACATTGCAGAAGGTTGTCTCTGGAATAGCGGGATGTTCCTTCTTAATACTGAAACTTTTTTCACAGAGATCAAGAAACATGCTCCAGAGTTTTATAACGCTTTTAATTCCTCGGCAAACATGCAGGAAACATACAACAATCTTCCTTCGAAGTCGGTGGATTACGGCATAATGGAAAAATCCGACAACGTGGTCGTGGTCCAGCTTGATGCAAAGTGGAGTGATCTGGGTAATTTCTCTGCCATCTATGAAGAAATGCTAAAGGACCAGGAGGGTAACGTGATTAATGACTGTGACCAGATGAACCTGAATTCCAGTAATAACCTTATCCACTCAAAACCTGGCAAAATGGTAAGCCTCATAGACACAAATGACATGGCAGTGGTGGACACTCCTGATGCCCTTCTCATCTGTCCCAGAAACAGCAGCCATAAGGTCAAGCAGGTAGTTAACCAGCTGAAATCCAGAAACGATCCCAGAGCCAGCATCGGCCAGACTGTCTACCGGCCATGGGGGTCTTATACTGTGCTTGAATGGTCTGATGCTCATGTAATCAAAAAGATACGGGTTTTGCCTGAGCAAAAACTCAGTCTCCAGTTACATTATCACAGGAGTGAGCACTGGGTGGTTGTGACAGGTATGGCAGAGGTCCATGTAAACGGCGAAGAATTCTTTGTCAGGCCAGGCGAGAGTACCTTTATCCGTGCAGGAGAGAAGCACAGGCTGGGCAATCCTAGTACTATCCCACTTGAAATCATTGAGGTACAGCTGGGAGAATATGTGGCAGAGGATGATATTGTCAGGTTTGACGATGAATATGGAAGGAATTGATTCAATCTTTCTTTAGGCTCTACATCAGGCCAAATCCTAAAACATTTGCAACAAAAATATCAGATACACTAAAATATATCGTCTGCCATTGCATCTTCATACTTAATATTCAGTTATTTCTTCTGCTAAAGTATTGATAGATGTTTTTACTTCTGTACCTGCATTAAGTACTGATTATAGCTTTCTTTTTTGGATTACCAGGTCAATCAGTTCCAAAATATCATATATTGATATGAAATCACTTGTCTGTTTTCTATCCCAAAAATGGTGGGGGATTGTTTGGCCTTTATACTTTCTATGAATTTTGAGATTAGCCCCAAAGAAGGGTTAGAGGAAATCATGTTGGAGATTGTAGATGTTGAAAGGACGAATACAAACTATAATAGGTATTCCAAAAGAATGGTGATACACCTAGCGTATTTTCATCAGCCAGTTTACTTACTCAGTAAGGGGATTTGAGTTTAAATATGATATCAATAAAATAATCAAGGTAACCAGTTTTTTCTTTTGTGTTTTTCGCTGGAATTACGGATAGATTAAAACTCTCTTTTTTGTTTATGATAGAAAAGGATACGTATGAATAGAAAGATTTCGATCTCTGTAGAAACTCTTTCTTCTAACTTTCACTAATGTATTATTTATATAAGAAAAGTCCCAATGTAATTTTGGCTAAAATAAACACAAAGGGAGTGAATATATTTTGTTCCAGATTTAAGATCTGGAACTCCCATTATATCTATAATTGAATGGCATGTCAAAAGATTAATTAAAATTTATCGATTCAGTTATGTCTGTAGCTGGAGGATCACATCTTTCGATTTAACTTCAAGAATGACACAACCTGAATGCATGGCATATGTCATGCCCTGAAAAAAAACGGATCTCATACCAGTGGTACATTTTATTCTCAAGTATGCATCAAAAATTACTGGAATATTTCTGGGTGATTTATGCATCCGGCAGTATTCGACTCCTCAAAACCGGACAATCACAATTTACCTCACTCACATCCGTTTTTCGTACAGGCCTTAACTGTTGCAGTGCGATCATCCCTTTTCTTCCCGGTCCCCCCGATCTCCAGCACCTGCTCTGCCTTGCTTCCATAACGGTAAGCAGCAATTCCCTTGCACTTCAACCGGTAGGCCAGCATATAGATCTCCCGGAAATCCTCTACCGTAGCCTCATGGGGCAGGTTCACGGTCTTGGCAACAGCATTATCCTTGTCGCAGGCACTGATATTTCCCTAGGTGAGACTGTTCTTGAAGCAGGGCAAATGTTGTCTCCTGCAAAGATCGGTATCCTTGCGGCGCTGGGTATCAATAATACAATTGTCAAAAACCTGAAAGTGGGCATTATATCTACCGGGAATGAATTGACCGAGCCTGGAAATCCTCTCAGTCCGGGCATGGTATATGATGCCAATTCCTATACTCTGTCAGCTGCCATCAGACGTTTGTCAGCAACTCCTGTAGCCTATGGCATAGTTGGGGATGAGCCTGAAAAAGCCCGTTCTCTCCTTTTAAAGGCAGTTTCTGAATGTGATATCGTATTGACAACCGGCAGCACATCGGCAGGTTCGGATGATTTCATGCACCGGTTAATGGAAGAAGAAGGCCAAATCCGGATGCATGGCTTAAGATTCAAACCCGGCAAACCGGTGATAATTGCATCAGTCAGGAATATTCCCGTAATTGGATTGCCAGGTAATCCTACAGCATCCCTGATGGTATTCAATGAGATTGTGTCCTTGCTTGTAAGAAAAGGGTTGGGGATCGCTGCCCCTGCAAGGCAAAGGATGAAAGCAACCCTTATGGATGATGTGTATTCAGATAACAGGCTGGAATATCATTGTGTGGAAGTAATTGACGGCTGTGCACATTCGGTGGATAAAACCTCTGCTTCAATAACAACACTGGCAAAGGCCGATGGTTTCATTGTAATAGAACCGGAAACCACTTTTGTTAAAGCCGGGAATGAGGTTGAAGTCACTTTCTTTGAGAATTGATCCTGGCTTCATTAACCTTTTTTAGAAACTTATTTATGTGTCTGTGTATCAATGCACCGTTATGTTTGCCCAAACATATCGTTTGGAGCATAAGGTGGTTGAATGAAAAGAAATAATCAGGTAATACTTTTGGTAGCAACAATAGCAGTTTTAGCCGTGATAGGTGCAT